>JAFCZY010000135.1 GCA_019314105.1 Deltaproteobacteria bacterium | reverse complement strand
CCCGGTTTAACCAGATTTGCAGCAGCAGCGAGCATTTTTTTCTGTTTTGCAGCAAGCCGGGCAATATCCTTTTTTGATCGATTCCATTTGGTGTCGGGATTTCGCCGCAGCACACCAAGCCCTGTGCAAGGCGCATCTAACAAAACACGGTCAAAATAAAAATCAAAGTCTTTAATAGATGTTTTTAAAATATTGATAATTTTTGTCTGAATAATATCAATGCCCAGCCTTTTTGAATCCAATTGAAGGGATTCAAGTTTTCTGGTTTCAGCATCAGCTGCGATGATGATGCCTTTATTTTCCATAAGCTGAGCAATGTGGCCTGTTTTTCCTCCAAGACCGGCACAGGCATCCAGAATTTTTTCTCCGGGTTCGGGTGCCAGTAATTGAGTGACAATCTGTGCTGCTTCATCCTGGATTTGAAATAATCCAAGTTTAAATGCTTCAAAATCCTGAATAGGGCAACTGGGGTTGGTAAAACTGATCCCATCAGGGGCATACGTTGTTAATTGAATATTTTTTGCTATCAAAGAAAGGCTATCCGCAAGGGAGTGCCTTTTTGTCTTTAATGTATTGGTGCGAAGGGTGATCAGAGGAATCGTGTTGATTTGCTGGCAAAGGGAGCAGGTTGCTTCAAATCCAAAGGCGTTTATCCATTTTTTTGATAACCATAAGGGCATGGAAAATTTAATAGAAATAAATTTTGCAGAATTTTTCTTTGCATCGGGTAAGGGAACCTTGGAAAAATTATCGGCTGCTTTTCTTAATACGGCATTCATATAACCGGCAATTTTTTTGCCGGAAAGTTTTTTCGCCATATTAATGGTCGTATCAATGGCAGCAAAAGCAGGCACTCTGTCCATGTACATAAGTTGAAACAGGGCGATTCGAAGCAGGTATAAGGGCTTTGTGTCAATTTTTTCAAAAGAAACGTGTGAAAATTCCCGGATGATCCAATCAATGGATTCCCTTTGACGAAGAACACCAAATATCAATGCATTACAAAGGCTTTTATCTTTTTTGGGAAGAAAAGAAATTTCTTCTGCATACGTTTCCAGGCTTTTATCAAGGGGAAGAGATGTTTTGTGCCAGAAAGCTAAAACGTTCAAGGCGATATGTCGGGGATCTTTAATCATACAGAATCAAATTTTACAGGTGGATCAATTTTATGGCCGCATAAAAATTCTCCGGCTTTCAATCGTTTTCCCGATATTCCCATCAGCTCAAGGATGACAAGGCTGCCATTGCCGGTTGCGACATGGATGCCGTCTTTATCACATTGGAAAATAACGCCGGGGTCTTGAGGTGACGGCAGATCAGAAGCCCGGGCCTTATAAATTTTAATTCTTTTGCTGCCCAGGGTTGTAAAAGCGCCCGGCCAGGGTGTCATGGCATTAATATGGGCACAGATCTGCCGATTCCCAAGCGCCCAGTCAATTTCCCCGTCTGTTTTTTTCAACAGTTTTACATAGGTGGCTTTTGAGTGATCCTGGGGCGTTGGTTCAATCCGTTCGTTCAAAACAGCGCGGAGTGTTTTTCCAATAAGATCAGCACCGATCAATCCTAACCTGTCATGGAGATCCTGGGCTGTATCCTGTTCAGAAATGGGGGTAGTTGCTGTCAGCAGAATGTCTCCGGCATCCAGATCTTTTCCCATAACCATGGTGGTGATCCCAGTAATTTTGTCCATATTCAGAATAGCTGCCTGGATGGGGGAGGCTCCCCGATATCTGGGTAAAAGTGAGGCATGAATATTAATGGGAAACAGTTTGGGAATATCTAAAATTTTCTGTGAAAGGATTTGTCCAAATGCTGCAACAACAAAAAAATCAGGTTGAAGTGATAATAATTTTTCTCTGGCGTCCTTTGTGTTGAGATTTTCCGGTTGGAATACGTCAAGACCCAGATTCAGCGCAGCAGTTTTAACAGGTGAGGGCGCAAGTTTTTTTCCTCTACCCTTGGGACGGTCAGGCTGGGTAACAACAAGGCTGATATGAAAATCATCCTGTGCTGCCAGCATCTGTAAAGCCGGCACACTGAAATCATGCGACCCCATATATATAAGAGTGGTTTTTTTCTTCACTGGTCGTTCTGTTTTTTTGCAAGTTTTTTCTTATACATAGCTCTTTTTAACACGCTGATTCTATCAATGAATAAGATACCATTAAGATGATCGATTTCATGCTGCATGATGATGGCAAGAATCCCTTCCGCATCAAATTCAAGTTTTTTTCCCTCAATATTAAGCGCCTTGACCGTGACTTTTTCATATCTTTTAACATCAGCACTATAATCCAATACACTCAAACAGGCCTCTTTTTCTGAAATAATACTGCCGGAGGCGGCAATAATTTTGGGATTTATCAAGGCTGTAAATTCTTTAGTTGAGCCATCATTATTCGGGTTGGCCGCATTGGAATCATAGAGGAGAATTCTTTTATTTACACCGATCTGGGGCGCAGCAAGCCCGACACCCGGCGCATTAAACATGGTTTCACCCATATCCTCGGACAGCTTTTTTATATCATCATCAATGGTGTCAATTTTATCCGATGGTTGCAATAACGATTTTTCAGGATAGGTTAAAATTTTAAGAATAGCCATTTTTTTCTAAAATGTCCTTTGCAAGTTCAATATCGTTTTTAATCTGTTCAGAAAGGTCTTGAATGTTGGCAAACTTTTTTTCATCCCTGAGCCGTTTAACCATGTTGACACGGATTCTCGTATCATAAATATCATGGTTAAACTCAAGGATATGCACTTCAATGGTAAACATCTGGTCGCCAAAGGTCGGGGAAAATCCAATATTTGCCACACCCCAAAAATCACCTTTGGTTGTTTCTACCGTGACAGCATAAACACCCAGTTTGGGACAGAGCTCATCGTATAGCTTGATATTGGCTGTGGGAAAGCCTAACTGGCTGCCGCCGCGTTCACGGCCTTTGATAACCTTCCCTCTGATTTGATAGTGCCGGCCAAGATATTTCATGGCCTGATCAACTTTTCCTGCCATCACAATTTCACGGATTCTTGTGCTGCTGATTCTTTTCGTTTCTGAATCTGTATCATTTATCCAGTCAGCAACAATGGTTTTGAATCTGAGTCGGTCTTCTTGAGTCTTTAATAGATTAATATTGCCCAGTCTGTCTTTCCCAAATGAATAGTCCGCACCAATAACAATTGCTTTCATTCCAATTCTATTCACAAGAACTTTTTCAATGAAATCATGGGCAGAAATTGAGGCAAACGCCTTGTCAAATCGGAGGCACAATAAAACATCTATACCGCAATCTTCAATGAGTTCAATTTTCTGGTCTCTTCGGGTAATCAAGGCCGGGCCTGAAATTCCCAATGCTTTTAACGGATGGGGATCAAATGTCATGACAACCGATGTCCCATTGATTTGTTTTGCTTTTTCTATGACATGTTGAAAGAGACTCTGATGGCCTTTATGAACACCGTCAAAGTTACCTATGGTAATGACAGCATTTTTAAACGGGCTGTCAATTTGATTTATATTTTCTATTAATTCCATGGTTACCTTTTCTAATTTGGAACAATAATCTTGACAAATTTCAGAAACAAATATATATAGCCTAACTGTCATTTTTAAGCAATCGTTAATTGTGGAAACGCAGTAAAGGAAGGCTCAGTGCCGAAGTGGCGGAATTGGTAGACGCGCTTGTTTCAGGGACAAGTGAGCGAATGCTTGTGGGAGTTCGAATCTCCCCTTCGGCACCACATGATACAGACAGATGATACAATCAAAGGGTTAAGCCGAAGTGGTGGAACTGGTAGACACGCTAGACTTAGGATCTAGTGCCGCGAGGCGTGGAGGTTCAAGTCCTCTCTTCGGTACCATATATAAATAAAGGTTTTACAGAGATTTTTAAATATTCTGAGCCAATTGATTCCGCCCATTTTCTTTAGCCCTGTATAAGGCGGCATCGGCTTTTGCAAGTATTTCATCTGCTGTTTCATCCCCACTGCTACTTGCAATGCCAATACTGATCGTGATACTGACGTCACCCGATCTTGTGACCATTTTATGCTCGGCTATGGTTGCCCTCACACGTTCGTAGATTCCTTTTTCAGATGATTCCTTAAAATCGGGCACAACTAACAGGAACTCTTCTCCGCCGTATCGGCCCACTATGTCATAGGGTCGAAGGACGTTCTGGGTAGCTTTCACAAAACTGCATAGGACATCGTCGCCCACTTGGTGACCATGCTTGTCATTGACATGTTTGAAGTGATCAATGTCACATAATCCAATGCTTAACTTCGTGTTTCTTCTCTTGGCACGGATTAACTCTTTACTCAGGCTGTCTAAAATAGCACGCCGGCTCAGGGCTCCGGTTAAAGGATCATGTGAGACCTCGTATTCCAATCTTAAATTTAGTAATTCCAATTCCTTTTTAGCCTGCTTCTGGGCGGTGATGTCAACAAAAAATCCATCCCACAAAATGGTCCCATCTGTCATAGGGTTAGATGTAGTACGACATTCAAGCCACAAAATTTTTCCATCCTTCAAACACCGGAAAATCTCGTGGTATGTTTCAAGGGTTTTGCCGGATTTCAGTACGCCTTCAATAAACATCTTTTGATCCTCTGGATGTATCATGCCAAGAAGATTGGAGGAATCCCGCATAACATCTTCAGCAGTCACCCCCATAATGGACTTTACCGCATTATTTATATATGGAAAAGTGAATGCCCCATCAGGGGTCATTTTGAACTGGTAGACAACGGCGGGTGTGTTCTCCGAAATTCTTCTGAATTTTTCTTCGCTTTTCTGCAATGCCTTTTCCGCCTGCTTGCGATCATTAATTTCTTTCTCAAGTAATTCTATGGATGTGGTGGTATGGTGAAGCCGATCTGCCATCTTGTTGAATGAGTGAGCCAAATTGCCAAATTCATCTTTTTGCTTAAGTTCGATTCTGTATTCAAAATCTCCTTTTCCAATCTTTTTGGTAGCTTTATCAAGTATTAAAAGAGGTTTAGCAATTTTTCGGCCAAACAGGTAAGAGACTAACCCTAAAATTAATATTATGGCAGTGCTTATCAAAGCACCCCACTTAATCGATTCAATGATCGGTGCCTGGACTACACTCATCTGGCGGGAACAAAGAACGTACCATGACTCGCCTGTGTTGCCTTTTTTATGATCAATAGATTCAAATGTTCCCCCAAAACCATATTCACTTTTCTCTTTTGTCAGGTTAACTTCTGAAAACCCAACAAGATACTTTTCTCCGGAATCATTTAAAATGAATAGGTCGTTATTTTTATTTTTTATTTTTCTATATATATCATCATGGATCTGTGTGCTCAGGGGTTCAAACCCTTCTTCAAAGACAACCATCCCACCAGATCTAATCAGTTTGAGTTTTCCAATTAAGGTATCTCCTGCACCGACTATTAGTTCGCTGATATTACCAAGGATATTGAGATTACATTTTAATATACCGATTACTTCCTTTCCTTTTCTGATGGGAACAACAAGGCCCAAGACGTATCCGTCAACACTGTCATCATATCCGCGGTCATCGAAAAATCCCGCCCCTTCTCCGTTATTATAAGACCCCAGCCACCAGTATTTATGCCCGTGGGCAAAAGTTGACAGCTTTGAAGTCGATGCCACCAACGCACCAAACTTATTGGTCAGAAAAATTTCTCCGTATTCGCCTTTGAGAACGATCTGTTGATTTTTTAGAAAATGTGATGCTTTATTCTCCGTAAGTTTTTGAATAAACTTATCAGCAGGGTCTTTTGTTGATTTCCATTGTTCATTTAAAAGTTTTATAGAATCTTTTCTTTTCTCATCCGATAAATTCGTATAGAAGGAATTACTCGTCTCCAAAGCATTTTTTAAAATGGGCGTATTCGCCAGTGTCAGGGCAGTTTTTATTTTTTCAGAAAGAAGAAGATCAAAGT
>JAFCZY010000134.1 GCA_019314105.1 Deltaproteobacteria bacterium | reverse complement strand
ATCCGCCTTCAACAGATGTAAGGGAATCAGCCTGGAACGGGTGATGGGGTATTGATAAAATTTATAATATATCGGTCTCTTTTTTAAAGACAGGTGTTGCAGACCTTACAGTCTATCATGGGACAGGCTGCGGATTTTTTTTCTTGCTTGGCTTTTAGAAATTCTTTTGCAAGGAATTCTTTTTTTACTCGATTGTCCAGAAAATCCCAGGGCAGGGGAGTATCAACGGGTTTTTCCTGATAGACAATAGACTGGTAATATGATGGCGGATGCCCAGCCATCCTTTGATGCGGATTCGATGATATCGGCAGTTTTTTGGTCACCGCGGGAAAGAAGCGCATGAATCTTTGCCTTTCTCAATGATTCAAAGTTTATTTTTACATTGGCGATTTTTTTTAAGCCTTGTTTAATAATCTTCACCCGTTGTTTTAACCGGGTTTCATTTTCCATGGCAGCCCATTGAAACGGGGTGCCGGGTTTGGGAATAAACGGGTTAATACTTAAGGTAATGGTGCCGGTGGATGATACCGGCATTGACCAGCCTTTGTGTGGCAAGAAGGATGTCTGTTTCTTCAATTTTTTTATTAATAATATTGCGCATCCGTTCTGACCCTGCTTCCGGGGCAATGGTTGCCGTCTTAACTTTTGAGTTTGAAAGTGCGCCAATAAGCTCATCCGTCAGTTTATCCGCCCGGATCGATGAAAAGGACAGTTTGAAATTATGTTTCAGGCCATAGTTGCAAATGCTTGTCATCTCAGGATGATCTGCAATCGCTGAACTGACAAGCCCTATTTTATCTGTTTTACCGAAGGCGGTATCCATGGCGGCATAGATATTTTCGGCAGGGTAAATTCTGGGGGGTCTGTAAATAAAACCGGCGCTGCAGAATCGGCAGCCATGGGGGCAGCCTTTGAGGGTTTCGATAAGGAAGGTATCCTTAAACGCTGTTTTAGAGGTGAGAATACAGGTGCTGGTTGTAACCGTGTCAAGATTTTCAAGGTATTGCACCTTGATTTGAAATGGCGTTTTATCCGTGTGAAGGGAAGGCACATATGCGCCGGGTATTTTTTTTTCAAGGGTTTGTAAAAAAGATTTTCTGTCGGGTTTTTTTGAAACAGCACTAAAAAATTTTTCCAGCAGGCATTCTGCTTCCCCCAAAAGGAAACAGTCCGTAAAGGGGGCAATGGGCTCGGGATTTAAAAAACAGGCGACTCCCCCTGCAACCACCAGGGGGTGGATGTGGTTTCGATCGGGTGATCGCAAGGGGATGCCTGCTTCTCCGAGGAGTTGAATAAGGTGGGTAAAATCGTTTTCAAATGATATTGAAAACAGAATGATATCAAATTGATCAAGGCTTAAACCGGTTTCAAGGCTTTTCAGGCCTTGTCTTTTTTGTTTCGGGTCCAACCAGAAGACCCTTTCACATGCCACATGGTCTATCTGATTTGCAATCCTGTAAACGGTTTGAAATCCTAAGGATGACATACCGGCTTTATACGTGTTGGGATAAACAAGGGCTGTTTTTATCAGGCCTTTGCCTTTTTTAACAATGGCCCCCTGTTCAACAACCTCATTTTTGGGCCTTTTTTTCATCTATCAGTCGGCTTTTCGTCTCAGAAATGTCGGCACCTCCAAATCATCGTTATCATACAGTGTCGTATCATAATCATCGATAATATCATCTCCGCCAACTACTTTTTTATGTTTAACAGAAACAGGGTTGTCAAATTCATTCCAGTTTGCAAGCTCCTCCTGGGTTGGCGTTCTTAAATGTCCCCGGGCAATAGATTCGGCGGTTGGCGGTTGATGGGTAACCGGTTGAACCAGAGGATCAAATTTGTGGATGTTATCGGATTCGTTAACGTCTTCCATTCCAATACCGGTAGCAATGACTGTAATTCTCATTTCATCTCCCAGTTCCTCATCAAATGTCTGACCCCAGATGATATCCGCATCATCTCCCACTTCTTTGTAAATTCGATCTGATGCTTCTGTCATTTCGTCCAGAGTAAGATCAGAACTGGATGTGATGTTCATCAAAACGCCTTTTGCGCCTGCAATGGAGATATCTTCAAGAAGCGGATGAGAAATCGCTTTTTCAGCCGCCTCGATCGCCCGGTTTTCCCCGGATGCGATACCGATACCCATCAATGCTTTGCCTGCTTTCTGCATGGTGGCCTTGACATCTGCAAAGTCCAGATTAACATGACCGGGCATCATAATCAGATCGGTAATCCCTTTTACAGAATGGTGAAGGATTTCATCTGCCTTGATAAACATATCCACCATTCTGGCACCTTTGGGTGCAATTCCTCTGAGTCGGTCATTGGGTATGATAATGACGGTATCGGTAATCGAATGAAGTTTTCCAAGACCTTCAAGCGCTTGTTTTTCTCGTTTTTTACCTTCAAAGGAAAAGGGTTTTGATGCAACGGCAACAGTCAAAATCCCCAGATCTTTACAAATATCAGCAATAATCGGAGCAGCCCCTGTTCCTGTTCCGCCGCCCAGGCCGGCAGTGATAAAAACCATGTGGCTGTCTTCCAAAGCGTCCCTCAATTCATCTATATTCTCTAAAGCTGCATCCCGGCCTATATTGGGATTCGCCCCTGCGCCAAGTCCTTCTGTCAGGTCCTTTCCAATCTGAATTTTTATTTCAGCCTTGGAGGCTTCAAGCGCCTGAATATCGGTGTTCACAGCAATGAATTTCACCCCTTTGAGTTTTGCGTCAATCATGTTGTTTACTGCATTGCCGCCAGCCCCGCCAACACCAATCACCTTAATTTTTGCTGAATTTTCGTTTTCCACATAAGAAAAAGTCATACCCACCTCCCTAAAAATTATATTATATCTTTAAACCACTGTTTCATTCTGTTTAATATTCCATTAAATCCTTGAGTTTCCATATTTTTAAAATTTGTTCTGCATCTTGCACTGGAACCGAAAAGGACAAGCCCGACACCAGCTGCATAGGCCGGGTTTTTAACAATATCTTTCAGGCCGCCAATCTTATTGGGTTCGCCGAGTCTCACCGGTACATTGAAAACAGATTCTGCAAGTTCAGTGATACCGTCGAGAACCGCGCTTCCACCGGTAAGGACAAATCCTGCCGGAAATGAATTTTCCAGGCCGTTGGCAAAGAGTTCTTTTTTCAAAAGAGAAAAAATTTCTTCTACCCTGGGCTCAAGGATTTCAGCTAGAATTCCTTTGGCAAGTTTTTTGGGTGCTCTTCCGCCTACCGCCGGAACTTCGATGGTGGCACCGTTTCTTACATTTTCAGGCACACAGGTGCCGTGTTCAATTTTTATTTTTTCAGCTTCCGGGAGAGGGGTTCGAAGACCGATGGAAATATCATTGGTCAAATTATGTCCTCCCAGAGTAAGTTCATAGATAAATTTTAGATTATTTTCTTTAAACAGAGCCAGATCAGTTGTCCCGCCACCCATATCTGCGATGACACATCCCAGTTCCTTTTCTTCGTCTGTAAGAACGGCTTCGCCTGAAGCAAGGGATTCAATGGCGATGTCACAAACCTCGAAACCTGCTTTGTTGCAGCACCTCACAATATTTCTGGCGGATGATACAGCGCCGGTAATAATGTGAATTTTAGCTTCAAGCCGGATGGCTGTCATACCCACAGGATTTTGAATGGATTCCATATCATCAACAATAAACTCCTGGGGGATGACATGAAGGACCTCTCTGTCGGTGGGGATTGCCACGGCTTTTGCTGCATCAATGACACGTTCGACATCCTGTTTTGTAATTTCACGGCCCTTGATAGCGATGATCCCATGGGAATCGAATCCTTTGATGTGATCCCCTGCGATTCCCACGTAAACAGATGAGATGTCGCATCCGGCCATCAACTCTGCCTCTTCAATCGCTTTTTTGATTGAATCCACAGTTGATTCAATATTGACAACAGATCCTTTACGAAGACCGGTGGACGGGTGGGAGCCGACACCTATAATACTGATTTCATCTTCAAGCATCTCCCCAACAACGGCAGCAATTTTTGTTGTGCCGATATCCAGACCCACGATTATTTTTTCATTTCCCTGCAAATCAAACCCCCTTTTCTAAATTGTTGTGCAGAGCATCGGCAAGTTTTGTTTTGATAAACACCTTTTCAATATTAAAAAGATCCATGGCGCATATTGTTCTCGTTGGAAAGTTTTTATCGATATACTCGCTTATCTTTTTTGCTTTTTTCAGTTTTGCTTTAAAATTATCAAATCCCAGTTTGATTTGAATGGTTTTTTTCCCGTAAGAGAATAATCGGTTATAGATATCGTTGGCTTCAATGGTGATCCCCGTATCGTCATCTCCATTTATTTGCCGGACACTACCTGATTCGCCTGTTTGTAAAAAATTCATGATCGAGTTAAATAAAGTACCGTTGAACATATACTGGTTGTTGGTGTTTGTAAGAGTAAGCCCGGTGATAACCGGCAAATTTTTTAACGGATCCTTAAGCGGGTTGTACTCCTTAAACGGCTGGCCATGAGTATTAATTAGAATACCTGCCAAATTTTTGATTTTAACAATGGCTAAGGGCTTTTGTTCAATAATGAAGATGGAAAGCACAAATGACGGACGCCTTTTTACATCAGCCGATTGAATCCATGGATGAGAAGCAATGCGTTTTTCAATGGTAAACAAATTGAGTCCGAAAATATTTTTATCACAGTTTAAGTCAGCAAGTTTAAGAATATCTTCTTTAACGATCCTGTCGGTGCCTGAAATTTCTATTTTTTTAATATTAAAAAAGTCTGATTGAGTCATAAAATCATACATAAAAATAGAGGCAAGGCTTAAGATACTGATACAGACCACAGTCATAATAAATTTGATGCAAAAATCAATACTGGAGCCTGAATCGGACTTCATGCTCTCGCCCTCAGGTTTATATCTGTTCGGTTTAATTTTTTTACTCACCTTCCACCCTCACTTCTGTTTCGAGTTTAATATGGAATTTATTAAATACAATTTCCTGAACATGCTGTTTTAATAATAGAATATCCTTACAGGTTGCATTATTGATATTCACAATAAAATTGGCATGACTTTGGGAAACCATGGCATCGTTAATTTTAGCGCCTTTTAACCCTGCTTGGTCAATCAATTCTCCAGCAGACTTTCCTGAGACTGGATTTTTGAAAAAACATCCGGCACTTGCAACAGAAACCGGTTGGGTTGTATTTTTTTGCTGAAGGGTCTGTTCAAAATTCTTTGCTATTTTTTCTAAGGACGCTTTTTTTAATGTCAAAGTTGCTCCCACAATAATATCGGTCAGATCAAGTTTCCGGTAAGAAAAATTAAGGTCTTTTTTTTCAATGGTTTTAAATGCCACTGTTTTTCTGTCTAACACTTTAATAGCGTCGACAATGCCTGACATCTCCCCTGACGGGGTTCCGGCATTCATCATAATGGCACCCCCAATGGTTCCGGGGACTCCGGCGGCAAATTCAAGCCCTGACAGCGAGTGATTGATGGCAAACCGGCAAACCGTTGACAAGCGGTCCCCAGCCGCAACACAAATAGTTTTTTTATGAGAGTCTGTTTGAGTCATGCCGATTTCGGATGTTAATTGTCGGGTAATAATGACAAGCCCCCGTATGCCGTTATCTGACACTAAAAGATTTGTTCCGCCCCCGAAAAGGGTAACGGGAATCTTAAGTTCTACGGCTTTTTTTAACAGACGCTGCAACTCCTGCTTGTCGTTTGGCAGTGCCAGCAGGTCAGCAGGACCTCCGATTTTAAACGAGGTATATTTTTTCAACGGCTCATCCCTCAAAAGATCAGATATTTGAGCTAGTGTTGAAAATGCTGTGTTGTCTGTTGTTGCCATGCCATGCCTTTATAATAGGTCAATCAGTTTTTCTCCAAGGCGATAGATATCTCCGGCGCCCAGCGTCAGGACAATATCCCCTTTTTTGATCTTATGGGTAATCATGGATAACCCTTGTGTAAAATCAGGTGCATAGGAAACATCTTTATGCCCATGTTCTCTGATACCGTCGCAGAGACATTGGGCACTGACCCCCTTGATTTTTTTTTCACTTGCCGCATAAATCGGGAGTACAATCAGGACATCGGATTGATAAAAAGACCGGGTGAATTCATGGAACAGTCCCTTAGTCCTGGTGTACCTGTGGGGTTGGAATACAACCACCAGCCGTTTCTCTTTATAGCTTTCTCTTATAGCGGTCAGTGTTGCCATGATTTCTGTGGGATGATGACCGTAATCATCCATGACAATAATGCCTTTTTTTTCTCCTTTGATTTCAACCCGTCTTTTTACGCCTTCAATCTGTTCCAGTGCGTTCTTAATTGTTTTAAAAGGGATGTTCAGCTCAATTCCTGTGGCAATCGACGCCAGTGCATTGGAGACATTATGGTTTCCTGCAATATTAAGATCGATTTTACCTAAGCGTTCCTGGCTTGAAGATCAGACTGGGCGGTCATGCCGAATGTGGTATGGCGAACCTTTATTCTGGGAAGGATGTCCTGGACGTGCTCATTATCAAGACAGAGAATGGCAAGACCGTAAAAAGGAACCGAGTTGATAAACTGGACAAATTTATCTTTAATATCTTCAATATCCTTGTAAAAATCCAAGTGCTCAAGGTCAATATTTGTGACCACTGCAATGGCGGGCGCATACATTAAAAACGATCCGTCGCTTTCATCGGCTTCGGCAACAATATAGTCGCCTTTGCCATGTAATGCATTGGTATCAATCCCCTTGAGAAGGCCGCCAATGATCACAGTCGGGTCAAGTCCGGCGGTATTAAGAATTTGAGAAATCATGGCAGTGGTGGAGGTTTTTCCGTGGGCACCGGAGACGGCAATGGAATATTTGATCCGCATCAGTTCTGCCAGCATTTCAGCTCTTGGGATAATGGGAATAGATAGCTGTCTTGCATGAGCTACTTCCGGGTTTTCAGGGGCAATGGCTGTAGAAGTGACCACTACATCGGCCCCAGCCACTTGTTCCTTTCGGTGGCCCTGAAAGATCAACCCCCCTTTTTTCTCCAGCCTTTCGGTAATAGGGGAGAGTTTTAAGTCAGACCCGGATACTTTATACCCAAGATTGATAAGCAGCTCTGCAATCCCGCTCATGCCAATGCCGCCGATGCCAACAAAATGGATATGATAATTTTTTTGGTACATTGTCAGGCCTTGATATCCTTTGTATTTAAAATATAAGCTGCTATTTTTTTATCTGCATCGGGCATGGAAAGGTGGCTTAGTATTTGGGCCATGTGGTTAAGCCTTTCTTTATTCCCGATCAGATTTTCCATGGTTTGTTTTAGTCTCTGTCCTGTCAATTCATTGTCTTTTATCATTATGGCTGCGCCCTGACCTTCAAGCGCTTTTGCATTAAAGGTCTGGTGATCGTCAGCCGCATGGGGAAAAGGAACAAGAACAGCAGGAAGTCTATTGATACAAAGTTCGGCAATGGTCCCCGCACCCGCCCTTGTAATGGCGAGATCGGCTATGTCCAAAAGCTGCGGCATGTTATGAAAAAACGCTCTGGCGGTTGCCTGGATCTTCATGACGTTATATTTTTTTTGAATCATGGATTCATCTTTGATGCCGGTTTGATGAATAATATTGAATTTATCGGTGTTGTCCATTAATTCAAGGGCATTTATAACTGCTGTATTGATACTGCTGGCACCCTGGCTTCCACCGGTGACAAGAAGGGTTAATTTATCCGGATCAAAATTATTTAAATGAAGATCATCCTCAGAGTTAATCTTGTCTGCTTTTCGGACAGGGTTGCCGACATAGTTGACTTTAGAATTGCGGGTAAGTCCTTTTGTTTCTTTAAATGAGGTGAAAATGGTTTTGGCAAATTTTGATAACAATCGGTTGGTTAATCCGGGAATAGCGTTCTGTTCCTGGATGGCGGTGGGAATTCTTAAGACCCAGGCAGCCAGGACAACGGCAAAGGAGGAAAATCCTCCCACACCCAGGACAAAATCAGGTTTAAATCGTTTCATGATGATCATGGATTGGATCAGGGAAATCAGGAGAATACTGATTGAAAATGCCTTGTTGATAATATTGCCGCCTTTAATCGGTTTTGAGAAAATACTGTTATGGGCGTACCCATATTTTTCAAGCGTTTGTATTTCAAAGGGAGCATTCGTACCCACAAAAAGAATGTCTGTCGTATGGCAAATCCGTTCAAGGGCCTGAGCAATGGCAATACCCGGGAACAGGTGTCCGCCTGTTTTTCCTCCGGCTATAATGATATTAAATGGCTTATTCATCATCTCTGGATGCCCCGATACTCATTAAAATTCCCATGGCTGCCATATTGATCACAAGGGATGTTCCTCCATAACTGATAAATGGCAGGGTAAGCCCTTTTGTTGGCAGAACTCCCAAAGCAACGCCTGTGTTGATGAAGACCTGAATCCCAATATAAATAGTAAGCCCTGCAGCTGTGATGGCACCAAAAAGAGTCTTTGAGGTTTTGGCAATTCGGATGCCTTTTAATAATAAAATTAAATAGAGCGTCAGGACTGTCAGTACGCCAATTAGCCCCAATTCTTCTCCAATGATTGAAAAAATAAAATCAGTATGGGGTTCGGGAAGGTAGTGCATTTTCTGCATCCCAAGACCAATGCCTTTCCCGAAAATACCGCCTGAACCAAAGGCTTTTAAAGAATGAGTGATTTGATATCCGGTGTTATAGGGGTCGTCCCAGGGATTTAAAAACGAAAGAATTCTTTCCAGTCGGTACTCAACCTTATACACCAGAAAATAAATCACCGGGATCAGCAGGGGAACAGGAGAAAGGAGATGGGTGATCTTAACACCTGCAACAAACATCATTCCCCATGTGATTATCCCTAACACAACAATCGTTCCGAAATCAGGCTGAATAATGATTAAACAGGCAAATAGGCCAAAAATGAAGGCATGGGGGATAAAACCTACTGAAAATGTCTTTATCATATCCTGTTTTTTGGACAGGGAATATCCAAGGAAAATAATGAGCGCCAGTTTTGCAAATTCAGATGGTTGAAAGGTAACCCCGCCAAGATTCAGCCACCGGTGAGCGCCGCCGGCTTTAATATTTAATGCGGGGAAGAGTACAGCCACAAGCAGTGCAACGGCAACAAAAAGGATGAGATAGGAAAGACTTCTATAAAGTTTACAGGGGAAAGAGGCTGCGACAAACATGACAATAAGACTGATGCCCAGAAAGAGGGCCTGTTTTTTCATATAGTAAAACGCTGTGTCATGGGTTTCCATGCTGATGGACGAACTTGCTGAATACACCATGATAATGCCGATCCCTGAAAGAAGAATAACAGGGAAAAGAATGCTCTTTTCACTGAAAAAAGGATGAATGGTTTTTGTGTGTTCAGCCATTTTATTTTTCCCCAAGCGCCTTTACATGGGTTGTAAAATCATTCCCCCTGTGGGCATAGCTGTCATACATATCAAAGCTTGCACAGGCAGGGGAGAGAAGAACGATAGCCGGTTCACCGGTGTTATCTTTTACAGCCGCATCAAAAGCCATTTGAACGGCATCTTTCATGGTTTGAGCTTCTTTTATCGGGCAGATATTCTCAAAAGTGTCTTTGATGTGTGTTTTGGATTCTCCAATGGCAATAATGGTTTTGACATTTTTTTTGACAGAATTAACCAGCAGGGGAAAATCCGTATTTTTTTCTCTACCGCCTAATATCAGGATAATATTATTGGGGAAACACTCAATCGCTCTGATAACTGCATTTGTATTGGTTGCCTTGGAATCATTATAAAAAGAAATCCCTTCAATCGTTTTAATGAATTCTATCCTGTGAGGCAGATTTTTAAAGGCGTTTAATCCTTTTAAAATGCCGTTTATGTCTGCACCAAAGGCAAGGCAAGCAAGGACGGCAGCCGCAATATTTTCTCTGTTGTGAGTACCGGCAAGCGTTTTGAGGCCTTCTGATGGAATTGTTATGTTACCATCCATCGTGATGATTTCAATCTTCTTTGAATCGATTTTAGCGTTAGTCTTTACCGGGGTATGGGGGCTGGATGAAAACGTAAAAATCTTGGAGGACATTATTTTTGATTTTTCATTAAATCCAGTTATAGATTGATTGATGACAGCTTTGTTAGAAGTATCCTGGTTTTTAAAAATACGCCATTTGGAGTTTTCATATGCTGTGTAGGTTTCGTATCGATCCAGATGGTCCTCTGAGATGTTTAAGAGAACACCCACGCCCGGGTTGAATTTTTTTGAAATATCCAATTGGAAACTGGAAATTTCAGCCACAATGACATCGGTTTTTCCGGTGGTCATTAAGTGATCCACTAGAGGGGTTCCGATATTTCCGCCCACAAACGGATTCATGCCGCTGGCCTTTAACATGTCACCGATTAAAGCGGTTGTCGTGGTTTTGCCGTTGGTGCCGGTGATGGCAATGATGGGCAGGTCATTGTACCGGGTGAAGATATCCAGTTCACCGGTGATACCAACTCCCAGATCAAGCGCTGTTTTGATAAATTCATTGTTTAATGGGATTCCCGGACTTGGAACCATAACACCGGCCCGGTTAAAGGTTTGTTGATCGTGAAAACCGATTTCGGTTTTTATGCCAAGTGCATTAAGTTCTGTCTCAATATCGGCTTTTGAGGTATCTCTATCTGTGGCAATCACCGTTTTTCCTTTGGAGCGCAGAAACTTAGCCATGGAAATTCCTGATTTTCCCAGCCCAATGATCAGAAAATATGAAAGTTTTTTTTCTTTCACAGCCTTTTACCTTATTTTCAGGGTACTCAATGATAACAACGCCAGGGTAATGGATATGATCCAGAACCGGACAATTACCTTTGATTCATGCCATCCCTTAAGCTCAAAATGATGGTGTAAAGGGGCCATCCTAAAAATCCTTTTTCCTTTCGTCAGTTTAAAATAGGATACTTGAATGATGACGGATAAGGCTTCAATAACAAACAGCCCGCCGACAATAAGCAAGAGGATTTCCTGTTTTGTAATGACGGCAATAGTGCCTAAAACACCGCCCAGAGGAATCGAGCCGGAGTCTCCCATAAAAACCTGGGCCGGATGGGCATTAAACCATAAAAATCCTAATCCGGCACCTGCCAGAGTGCCGCAGATGACCGACATCTCACCGGCAGAGGCAATATACTGGACATGGAGATATTCAGCGATCCGGACATGGCCTGCAACATAGGCAAAAAACATGTATGTGACGCTGGCAACAATATAAGGACCGATGGCAAGTCCGTCTAATCCATCGGTCAGGTTTACGGCATTGGATGTCCCCACAATGACAAGACAGGCAAAGGGGATATACCAGATGCCGAGATCAGGGGAAACATCCTTTAAAATCGGGATGGTCAGTGTGGAATTAAAATCAGGGCATTGATAGATCAGCCAACTGATAATCAGGGCAAATAATACCTGGATGAGAAATTTGCCTTTGGCCGTAAACCCCATATTTCTTTTTTTCACCTGCATGAGATAATCATCAATAAATCCGATAAATCCGAAAAGTACCAGAGATAGAAGACAGATATTGACATAATAGTTGGACAGGTTTCCCCAGATGGCCGTGGTCATAAAAATAGAAAAAAGGATCAGGATGCCGCCCATGGT
>JAFCZY010000457.1 GCA_019314105.1 Deltaproteobacteria bacterium | reverse complement strand
TGAATATAAGGAATACAAAAATAAAGTGAGACGATGGTTATAATACTTCTACATATATGGAGGATATCAATATGAATGTTAAAAAACAAAAAAGCTCAATTATCAAACAAGAACTGAAAAAAGAACTTGGGTGGACATGGTTGTTTTTTTTGTTAAAATGCTCAATTTTAAGCAAAGGTCTATTTAATAAGTCAAAATGGGGGAAAATGAAAAATGCCGAATCAGAATTCCTTAAGCCGTATGCAATTGTTGTAATGTTTTTTAATTATGAGAAATATAATTGTACCTGTTGGATGTATTCAACAAAATGCTTTACTAGATGAAATCAATCTTTCAGATGAAGAGCCTATGAAAAGATTGATGGCTTTTAACAATTTGATGGATAAAAAAGGTGCTACTCAATTTAATGATAGAGAATATGTTAAAAAAGATGAAAATGTTTGTCATTTCAAAATCAGGAGATGTGTATTTAAAGATTTCTTTGATTCGTTAGGTGTTTCTGAATTAACAGAATTGTTTTGTGAAGTAGACAAAGAGTTTTTCATACCGGGTTTTCCCAAATTAAAAGTGCATAGAGGAAGTTCATGGGAAAATACTCTAGCATATGGGAAGTCAGAATGTGATTTTATTTTTGAAAGAATTTAATGGAATATGGGGCAACGGGGCGAAACTTCATCTAACAGCGGATATGAGGTTCCGTTCCCTTCAGTCACTTCACACAAATTGCTCCTGTTGGTCGCAACTTCTCATATCCGCGAAACGTTAAGCGCAATAAATCTGAAGCAATATATCATTGGAGAAGTAAAAATGAAAGAAAAACCGATGAAAAATGAAGAAACAATGTTAAAGACAGAATTTAAATCGGCTTTTATTCTCTCGGTCATTATCGTCATCTTGATGGTTGTAGCATCTGTGGGAGGGCTTTTTATCGACGGCATTTACCAAGATAACCTCCTGGTTAAGTCAGCCTTGTACAGCAATGACTTGGTGACGCTTCTTTTAGCCGTACCTCTGTTGATCCTATCATTGGTGCTTTCAAAACGGGGCTCGCAGCGCGCACAGTTGGTTTGGTTTGGAATGTTATTTTACACGCTTTACAACTATGCTTTTTATCTCTTTGGGGCAGCATTTAACAGCCTCTTTTTAGTGTATGTTGCACTATTTACCCTTTCGATTTTTGCTCTCATCTTTGGAATAACGTCACTAAATGTGAAGGGAATTACAGAGCGGTTTCGACCTGGTACGCCTGTGAAATGGATTGGCGGGTACATGGTGCTCGTGGCACTGTTGCTGGGTAGTTTTCATATCTCTCTATCACTCGGATACGTTTTCACCGGGCAGGTTCCAGAAATCGTTATTAATGTAGAGCATCCTACTAATCTGATATCTGCATTGGACCTGTCATTAGTGGTCTCATTTGGTCTGTTGGGCGCGGTCTGGTTGTGGAAGCGCCAACCCTGGGGATATGTGTTGGCAGTGATATGGAATGTCAATGCCACCGTTTATATGGCTGCATTATCCGCAGCCACTGTGTGGGCGTTTCAATCAGGTGCGTCGGAAGACATCATGCTGGTAGCTCTATGGGGACTTATCGGCGTGGGCTGTCTGATATCTTTCGTACTCTTGCTGGGCAATATGGAATCCTCGGAACCTAAGGTGCAATAAAAGGTAAATTCCTATAATAACTAAAAAATCGACTATTATGTGTAAGTACTTCAGATTTACAGCGCCTAACACAGCATATACGCTACGGGTTTATGCCCTTGCTCTACAGGACATTGTTTCCTTCGGTCGCAACGTCGCATATGCTCAAAACGTTATGCTCACTTCATAAAGAGTTCATAATTATATGTTCTCAGAACTCGCTGATTTTCACAAGCATATGGAATTTTATATCCCACACGTTATTAGGGATTGTAAATACTGAAAGTTGCCACTCTCACTATTTTCGTGCCCATTTTTGCCGATAAAAGCCAAAAAAACAAAAAACGATAGGATGGGGCATGCACCCACGCCATGATGCCCCGTTTTTCGAAAACGAGGTCTTTGACTAAATATACCCTTTCACCCTTTAACCCACATCAAACAACCTGCTACCTGTCTGCACCCCCATAGTCGGCAGCCTGTCAAGTGCAAGAGGGGCGGCAGGGAAGCGTAAGAAAGAATGTGGGCAGGAATTTGCCATTCATAAAACAACCTTCTTTCCCCTGGCATTCCCAGGCCTCGATTGCA
>JAFCZY010000133.1 GCA_019314105.1 Deltaproteobacteria bacterium | reverse complement strand
GAGAAGACTATCGTTTCCCCACTGAATATTTTTTTGATACAAATTCAAACGACCTTTTTATTAAAGGGTTTGGAGATCCCTTATTTATTTCCGAAGTGATTGAGAAACTGTGCCATGACATCAGTTTAAAAACAAACCCAAAACAGATCCATCATATCATTCTTGACCAGACCTATTTTTCCGACCGCATCCGGATCCCGGGGAAAGGCGCCTCTTTAAACCCCTATGATGCGCCTATCGGGGCGTTATGCGCTAATTTCAATACCCTTATGTTTCAATGGGACGGCCGAAAAAACCGATTTATCAGCGGAGAACCTCAGACGCCGCTGCTTCCCATCTTCCTTAAAGACATTCAAAAAACAACTCTCACGCAGGGCAGAATAATTCTTACAAAACAGCAGAGTCTGTTATATCCGGGTCTGTTGATAAAATATTTTTTTGAAAAAAACAATATCACCGTTACCGGATCTGTTTTTCAAGGAAAATTTAAAGGCAACAAAACAGGGAGAGGCACTTTCCTTTCTCCTTTTAAAATAAAAGAGGTCGTGCAAAAGCTTTTAACCTACTCTAATAATTATATGGCAAATCAGCTATTATTGACTCTTGGTGCAAAAACATACGGGACACCGGCCACACTTGAAAAAGGCGTCAAAGCGGTTGAGCTGTTTTCAAAACAAACTTTAAAACTGGGGCATCTTACCCTTTTAGAAGGATCGGGTATTTCAAGATCAAACCGGATTTCTCCGGACCAGATGCTGAAAGTTCTTCTTGAATTTATGCCATATCATTCATTATTGAGGCGCCGGGACAATGATTTTTTTAAAACCGGGACACTTTCCAAGGTCAGAACTCGTGCAGGGTATATTTTAGGAAATGACAACCGGCTTTACCCCTATGTCATTATGGTAAATCAGAGAAACAAAGACTGTGAATCCATTCGAAAAAATCTTCTTGATAGGGTTTCTCAGATGAGCGGCAACTGAATAGTTCTGGGGGCAATTAAGAAGCTGATCCTTTTTCAATATACGCATAGGCACTGTGATTATGGATGGATTCAAAATTTTCTGCACTGACGGAAAACCAGGTAATATTATTATCCGCCATGAGTGCTTTTGCAACATCCCTTACGATATCTTCCACAAATTTGGGATTATCATAGGCCTTTTCAGTCACAAACTTTTCATCTTTTCTTTTCAATACAGAAAAAATATCACAGGACGCCGATGCCTCCACAAGGTCAACAATATCTTCTATCCAGATAAATTTTTTAAACCGGGTACTGACCAGCACTTCTCCCCGTT
This sequence comes from Deltaproteobacteria bacterium, assembly GCA_019314105.1. Taxonomy (GTDB): domain Bacteria; phylum Desulfobacterota; class Desulfobacteria; order Desulfobacterales; family Desulfobacteraceae; genus Desulfobacula. The sequence goes on along the minus strand of JAFCZY010000133.1, from coordinate 5,176 downwards.
GATTGTGGGCACCGTAGTCACTGATCTCCTTTGAACAGGGACACACTGATGTGACGGGGACAGCCACCTTCAAAACAATATCCGTATTTATTTTTCCATTCGAAGACCCGAATATGGAACAGGTATAATCCATCAGACCTTTTGAACCCGTCTCCGGGGATCTTTTCTCAATAAAATAGGGGAAGGTAATTTCAATATGAGAAGATTGAGCCCCGAGGATTTCCTTCATGTCTTCGAGAATATAGGTTAAGGATTCCAAAGACACCTTGGTCCTGAACAGGTGCAGGATTTCAACAAATCTGCTCATATGGGTTCCCTTGGACTGGTGGGGCAAATCGACATACATATTGATTTGTGCGACAGTAGATTGCACTCCTGTGTCTTTATCCAGAACTTTAATCGGGTATTTCAAGTCCTTTATCCCGACCTTATCAATGGGGATATTCCTGTAATCAGGTTGATTTTGGATGTCTATCATTTCCAATCTCCGATTTTCCAACTATTCCTGTTCTTCTTTTTTTTTTGCAACAACCCTGCCGGCTGCAATCTCCCTTAAAACAGTGACAACATCCTCATTATTGGATGATTTCACCAATAAATCCGACCCTTCTCTTACCTGTCTGATTCTTTTTGCTGCAAGGTGAACAAGGGTAAATCTATTGTCTACATTTTTCAAACAATCTTCAATAGTAACTCGTGCCAAAACTTATACCTCCAAAATTATATATTAAAGAATATCTATTATCTCATAGACTCTTTTACCACCGGGAGCCTGTAATACTGCCTCATCTCCGGGTTTCTTACCGATAAGAGCACTGCCTAACGGGGAAGATACGGATATTTTTCCCTGTTTTATATCTGCTTCATCAGGACCGACAATCATGTATTCCACTTCTTCCTGAGAATCCAGATTTTCTACAAGGACCCGACATGCAAACCTCACAATATCTTTGGGAACTGTTGCAGGATCAATGATTCTTGCATTCCCCAGCTTATAACCGATCTCACCGATCCTGCCCTCAAGGAATGACTGGCGTTCCTTTGCCGCATGATATTCAGCATTTTCCGACAGATCACCATGAGCTCGGGCGACTTCAATTGCTTTGATATTATCAGGCCGCTCAATTGTTTTTAATCTTTCAAATTCTTTTTTTAAAACTACATAGCCTTGTTTTGTAATGGGTATTTGATCCAAACTAAAATTCACTCCATATAATTTATTTATTTTTTAAACCGCTTTATCACCTATTTCATGTATCCAATGACGGTTGCGCCGGCTTTTGTTTTGTCACCGATATTAACCGCAACATCAAAATCATCGGGTAGATATAAATCAAGACGGGAACCAAACCGAATCATACCATACCGATCCCCTTTTCTAATTTTTTCACCCGCTTTGACACAATTAACAATCCTTCTGGCAATAAGACCGGCTATCTGGACGACAGCAAAGCTTTCATCATCCGCTGTTTTAACAATTAACGCATTCCTTTCATTGTGTGTGGATGCCTTATCAAACGAAGCATTCATAAACTTCCCGGGATGATACAAAACCTTTTGAACCACTCCGTCAAACGGCACCCGATTCACATGAACATTAAACACATTCATAAAAATACTGACCTTGGTGCAGGGATCGGATAAATAATCGCATTTTTTCTGTTTTTCAACAATGATCACCTTGCCGTCAGCAGGCGAAACAAGGCTTTTCTCATCCTGGGGAATATCCCGATCAGGATCTCTAAAAAACCAACCGACAAACAACGTAACAGCAAGGCCGATCCAGGCAAACACCCCCCACCCAAAATAAAAAAGCATCCCCGTAATGAGGATGGCTATAAAAACAAATATCAGCCCGGGTTGTGCAATAGGTAAAATCGCCCGGGCCGGCCATTTTGAATTATCCATAATTTAACTTTCCAAAACCATATCCTGTCTATACTATCAAAATATCCTTACCAATGTCAATATCCAGTTTTCAAATCTAAGTTGGGTCAACAAATTGCAATTGGGCATCGGACTTTCTGATATAGCTGGGAACAAGACTGTTCTCAGGGTCATTAAGAAAATCTTCTTTTAAATAGAGCGCCCGTACCAGTGCCGTTGCGGTGACAGAATCCAAAAACTCATGGGCAATGACAGGATGGTCCGCTGTCTGTGCAATGATGTCTCTGTAGGCTTTTGATCCCGATCCTGCGAACACTGCAGGCCCATTTGCCATGTCAACAGCCTCTTCAGGGCTGACAACCCTTTCCTGACTTTTCGATACCAGACTGCCATGATCAAATTGATAGACAGCACAATAAACTTCATTTCTCCTGGCATCCATCATGACACAAACCGGAATTGATGAATGAACAAACCGAAACCCAATACCATCCAGACTTGAAACACCAACGTCGGGTTTTCCCATGGCATAGGCCATTCCCTTGACCACACTGATACCAATACGAAGACCGGTAAAGCTGCCCGGGCCTCTGGCGGCAACAAATCCGTCAATATCAGAAAGTGTCATAAAAGCCCGCTTTTCAACCATATGTTCAATCATTGTTACCAGTCGTTTGGAATGGGTCAGTCTGGCTTCCCAGAACTCCTCACAGACAATGGACTTCCCATCAATAACAGCAAGGCTGCATCCGGGTTCTGCTGTACTCAGACAAAGAAGCTTCACTTTATTCAGACCTTTTCTTCCAGGGCAATTTCAAGGACTTCCTGGATATCCCTGACACAGGTAAACTTTATTTTATTTTTAATCACCTTTGGCATATCATATAAATCATTTTTATTTTTTTCCGGAATAATGATATGTTCAATACCGGCCCTTAAAGCACCAAGGGCTTTTTCTTTCAGCCCGCCAATGGGAAGGACTCTTCCCCTTAAAGATATTTCACCGGTCATCCCTACTTTATTGTTCACCTTCCGGCCTGTAAATGCTGAAATCAGTGCGGTTGCCATGGCAATTCCAGCGGAAGGGCCATCTTTTGGAATGGCACCTGCCGGCACATGAAGATGAATATCATTATTATCAATATCTTCTTTTTTTATATCAAACTTATCTGCATTGGCTTTTGTATAGGTAAGGGCAGCCCTGGCCGATTCCTGCATCACATCACCGATCTGACCGGTGACCAGCAGTTCTCCTTTTCCCTGGTAAAGTGACACTTCAATATAAAGAGATTCTCCACCGACTTCCGTCCATGCAAGCCCTGTTGCCAGACCCACCTGACTTTCTTCCTGGTCAAGCTCGGTGACATATTTTGGCGGCCCCAGATATTTTGTAAGATTTTGCATGGTTATTGAAAATTTGCCTTTTTTACCCTCTGCAATTTTTCTTGCAATTTTTCTACAGATGGCATCCAGTTTCCTTTCAAGGCCCCGCAAACCCGCTTCCAGTGTATATTCTGCAATAATCGTTTCCATGGCTCCGGAGCTGACATGAATAGACCTGCGGATCAGCCCGTTGTCTTTCAATTTTTTGGGGAAAAGATGATTTTGAGCAATCACTTTTTTTTCCTGGCGGGTATATCCGGTGATTCTAATCACCTCCATCCTGTCCAGCAAAGCAGACGGAATGGTGTCGGAAACATTGGCGGTCAGGATAAAAAGCACATTGGAAAGATCAAACGGCATATTTAAATAATGATCTGAAAACTCAAAGTTCTGCTCAGGATCAAGGGCCTCTAAAAGGGCTGAAGAAGGATCTCCCCGGAAATCATTTCCCAGCTTGTCGATTTCATCCAGCATAAATACGGGGTTATTTGTATTGCATTGCCGCAACCCCTGCAAAATCCTTCCCGGCATGGAACCGATATAGGTTCTTCTGTGACCCCTGATTTCAGCCTCATCTCTGATGCCGCCCAGAGATACCCGATGAAACTTACGCTTCATGGCTTTGGCAATAGCCTGGCCCAGCGATGTTTTCCCGACACCCGGAGGCCCCACAAAACAAATGATCTGTCCCTTTTTTTTAGGATTTAACTTTCTGACACTTAAATACTCAAGAATTCTTTCTTTAACCTTTTCCAGACCAAAATGATTTTTATCCAGAACTTCCTGGGATTTGGGAATATTAAGAAAATCTTTTGTTGCTTTGCTCCAGGGCAACTCGACAATACAATCAAGATAGGTCCTTACAACCGAAGCTTCAGAGGAATCAGAATGCATCTGTTCGAGACGTTTCAGCTGCTTTTTGGCCTCTTTTTCACACTCTTTCGGCATTTTGCATTTCTTAATTTTTACTTTAAACTCTTTTATTTCAGCAAGCTTTTCATCACTATCCCCCAGCTCCCTGTGAATGGCCTTTACCTGTTCTCTAAGGTAATAATCCCTTTGATTTCTCGAAATTTCATCCTTGACATCTATTTGAATTTTGGCCTGAACCGTTGAAAGATCCAGCTCTTTTGCCAAAAGATCATTCACCTTTTTCAACCGTTCATTGCCATCTATAATTTCAAGTAACCCCTGAGCATCCTCAAGAAAACTCGCCTTTGAGCGCCAGCAATTTTTCACTGGCTTCTTTAACATTCCGCATCAAGGCCTCATCTTCAATATTGAGTTCCCTGGAATCCGTATCCTTTAAACATTCAATCTGAACTTTAAAGAAAGGCTTCGTTTTGACATATTCCAATACTTTTGCCTTGGTTATCCCCTGAACCAGCGCCTTAATTCTGCCGTCCGGTAACTTGATCATTTTTTGGATTCTGCCAACCGTACCAATGGTATAAACATCTTCAACGGTCGGCTTTTCCAATTCAGCATCTTTCTGAGCTGTCAGGAATATATAGCGATCATATTCAATACTCTCTTCAATTGCCTTAATAGATTTCTTTCGCCCGACAAATAATGGCAGCAGCATATCGGTAAACACAACAATATCTCTCACCGGCATCATGGGAAGACATGTCGGAATATCCTCTATATTGCTTTCTTTTTCTATGATTTCAATTAAATCATCAATATCTGCTTCAGCCATTTTGGCTCCTTATATAGATGGGGTCAGGCTTTCCTTACAATAAGGAAAGCCTGACCCCGTTTGTTTTCGTATTTTACTTACAATAAAACATATTTCTTATTTTACAATATCCTTGCAAAAATAATTTTAACATCCGATAAAAGAAAGCAATATAACCTGAAAAAATGGAACTAATTATGTCAGACTATTTTTCTGTGCCTGGAT
>JAFCZY010000456.1:1753-2173 GCA_019314105.1 Deltaproteobacteria bacterium | reverse complement strand
TTTCATCCGGGTGGCCAGTTCCAGCCGGTCCCGGCAGCCTGTTTTTTTGAAAACGGACGTGAGGTGGGCCTTGACCGTACGGGTGGAGATGAACATCTTTTCACTGATTTCCCTGTTTGACAAACCATTGATCAGCCATTTGGCCACTTCTGCCTCCCGGGAGCTTAAGTCTTTGAGCAAGGCCGGTTCTTTTTTTTCATTTTTATTTTGGGGCAAGGCGGTAATCATGTGGTTGACAATGGCCGGAGGCAGCCAGATCTGGCCTGATTTAAGGGCGGTAACGGCCTGCTGTAAATTTTCCTCGTGCATGTGGCGATTGCCGTAGGCTCTTACACCACGGCGCAACAGCCGCAGCGCCTGTTTAATGACCGGTATGGTGACAAGAATCAGGGTCGGACAGGTGATTCGGGGCAGGTCTTT
>JAFCZY010000456.1:0-1734 GCA_019314105.1 Deltaproteobacteria bacterium | reverse complement strand
TAGCGGGCAACTGCAGGATCTTATACTGTTTGGCAAACAAACCCCTGCAGACATCCGTCAACGTTTTGTCACCGCTGTAAACAATCAGCATTGTCTATCTTTCCCTTAATGCATTATTTTTTGCCCGGAGAATCGGTTTCATCAAATAGTGCATGATTGTTTTTTTGCCGGTAACAATATCCACCTGGGCGGTCATGCCCGCAATAATATGTTTCTTGTTTGTTTCCGTGCCCAGATAATTTTTCTCCGTCATAATCCGGACCAGATAGAATTCCCCCTGACGCTCATCGGTGATGGTATCCGCACTGATATGGACCACTGTGCCGTCAAGTCCCCCGTAAATGGCATAATCATAGGCAGACACCTTTACGATGGCTTTGAGGCCCGGATAGAGAAAGGCAATATCAGACGGCTTGATCTTTGCCTCCACCAATAATCTTTCCTCATCAGGGACAATCTCTATAATATCCATTCCTGGCCTGACCACACCACCCAGCGTATTAATCAGTAACTGCTTGACCGTTCCGTCAACCGGGGAGCGGACATTGGTCCGTTTAACACGATCTTCAATGGCGACCTGATTTTCTCTCAGGCGCTCAATTTCCGACAGGGCTTTATTTAATTCTTCCTGGGCCGCACCCCGGTGTCTGCTCTCTATTTCCCGAATCTGATTTTCAGTCTCCCTGATCTTTGATACCAGAGATTCTGCATTTTTTATCGCGCTTTCATGTTCATGCTTCTTATTCAGGACCTTTTGTTTGAGCTGGATAAATTCCAGCTCGGAGACCAGCCTTTTCTCAAACATGGGCTGGGTGAGTTCAATCTCCCGGGCCATCATTTCCCGGCTGGAAGTCAGTGTTTTTATTTCCAGGTGAGTGGCTGCCAGTTCTATTCTCCGCTGTTTCAGCCGCTGTTTCAAGACCCCGATTTCACTTTTTTTCCGAATCATATTGGTATCGTAAAGTCTTTTTTCCTTTACAAGCAGTCCGTTAATATCGGCAACGCCTGCCAGGCCTGCTTTAAAACTTTTGATCCCGGCTTCCGCCTGAAGACGGACAACGCGTGCCCGAAGCTCATTAATCACAGATTTACTCTCTGCAAAGGAACTTCCAGCACCGGTATTGTCAATAATGACCAATATCTGCCCTTTTTTAACGGACTCTCCTTCATACACCTTGATTTCTTTAATGATCCCCCCTTCCAGATTCTGCACCACCTGAATCTGCTGGGAAGGGATCATCCGTCCACTTCCCCGGGTTCTCTCATCGATTTCAGCATAATTTGCCCATGCGATCAGAGAAATAATCACAAGGGCTACCGCATACAGCAGGATGTTTGTCTTGGCCGGACTGTCTGACAGGACTGCGGCACTCAGACTGTTCATAAACTGGAGGTCGTTTTGGCTATATTTTTTACGGGATCGCCCCATGAATCGTCTGGACGCAACCTTTTTAACGGAATCCTTATCAAAGCTCACTTGACTTTTCCTCCAAGTTTCGCAAAAATCTCTTTTTTTGGGCCATCCATTACAAGTTTCCCCTTATCCATGACGAGAATGCGGTCCACCATCGTCAGGATGGATGGTTTATGCGTTATAATGAGGGTGGTCTTGCCTTTGGTAATCTTATCCAGATTGGCAATCACCTGAGTTTCCGTATTAAAATCCATGGCATTGGTGGGTTCATCCAGCAGAACAACCGGGCTTTCATCAATAAAAGCCATAGCCACGGCAAC
>JAFCZY010000132.1 GCA_019314105.1 Deltaproteobacteria bacterium | reverse complement strand
ATCCTGTCAAGAGAGCTGCCATTCAACAACCAGACCAGTTGCGCCGGTTCAATAATTTTTAAAGCTGTTGATTTTTCAAGGGTCAGATAAAGTGTTTTAAACTGCTGTTTCTCCAGTGTAACCCACTCCCCCGGCGAAACACCTGAAGCAAGATCGGAAAAAGTGGATGCCTGATAAACATTTTGCCGGGTATCCTCTTTCTTATTGATAATCTTATTCAGGTATTCATGGGCATTGGAGGTTTGTTTTCCCGTCTCCCAGATAGCGCCTGTTTCAGGACGAAACTCATTTGTGGAGGTAAGATAAGAGCCGACAAGATTTTCAACCCAGTCAAACCTGAATTCAGAAAAAATAAAAGTAGCTGTAATAATAAAAACTGCAATATTTAGAAAAGAAAAGGTTCTTCTCAGCCACTCAGAAAAATTTAAAGGTTCATACCATTGCCGGATCATGAAAAATTCTTGTACACACCGTTCCTTTACGCTTTCCCGGCCTGTTTCAAGGAGTCATTATAGACCGTGTAAAAATTTTTATGCCCCATTAAAGTTCTGGATAAAAATGATTCCAGGTGAATCATATCATTCTGGTGAATGATAGCGTTTACACTGGAATGCAAGGCAGTCATGTTATCATTGGTATTGAATTTATTGCTGATCCAGACAAGACAGATCCTGCGCCTTAAATACATATCAATGGTATTCATCCTGTCAAGAACACCCGAAACTCCCTTATTCCGATCAAAAGCGTCATTAACGATCACCAGATGATAAATATGGTATTCAAGTTTTTTCAATGCCGCTTTGGTGTCTGTTACTGCCTCTGCAGTTAACCGCATCTTTTTAATAAGTGCATACACCTTTTTTCTCAACTCATCACCACCAATACAGACAAGTGCATTCATAGCTTAATTTCCTTTATATCCACGATCAATTTCCAATGAATCGATATTTGTTGTGGTTTCGCCACGGGAACTTTTTATCGAATCAAGGCCTCGTCCGACAATATCCTTTCTTGATGCATAGGATGATGCGGTCTCCTCACTGATCTGTCCCTCTTCATAAAGAGAAATGATATATTCATCAAAAGAAACCATATCCTGAGCTTTGCCTGCGGTAATGATATCATTAAATGTCTTTCCCTCGGATTCTCCATTGAGAATAGAATCTTTCACCCTTAAATTAGACCCCAGAATTTCAAAGGCAGCCACCCGGCCACCGCCGTTTTGGGGCAATAATCGCTGTGCGACAACCCATCTGATCGTATCTGCCAGACGGATTCTAATCTGTCTTTCTTCTTCAGTGGAAAACATTCCCAACACACGGTTAATGGTTTGACCGGCATCTACGGTATGCAATGTTGACAAAACAAGATGGCCGGTTTCAGCCGCAGTAAGACCGATCTCCACTGTTTCCCTGTCCCGCATCTCACCCACCAGGATCACTTTTGGTGCCTGTCGCAGGGCAGCCCTCAACCCATTTGCAAAGGTATCAAAATCAATCCCCAGCTCCCGCTGATTAAAGGTGGAACTTTTCTGAGGATGCTGATATTCAATCGGATCTTCAAGGGTGACCACATGAACGGATTTTGTTTCATTAATTTTATCCAGCAGCGCCGCAAGGGATGTTGATTTCCCAGATCCGGTAGCCCCGGTAACAAAAACAAGCCCATTTCTCTCTTCTGCCATGGTATGGAATGCGCGGGGAAGATTCAGCTCCTCAATCGTGGGAATTTTTGTCTCAAGCTTTCTTAAAACAATGGAATACTTGCCTGATCTTGAAAAGATATTCACTCTGAACCGTGCTTTATCCCCCAATTGGTAGGAAAGGTCACAAGACCCCTCCCTGACAAGTGTCTCCGTTAATTTTCGATTATTATTAATCAAATTCAATGCAACTATTTCAGTTTGAAATGGTGTCAACAGTTTAAAGTCCGGATCTATGTTCACTGCCACCAACTCACCGGAACTTTCGACCTGCAGCGGTTTGTCCGGTGTAAAGTTCAAGTCTGAAACATTGTCATGGGAGTCCAGCATTTTGGAAAGAATATGGTCAATCTGCTGTTTTTTCATGCCATCTTCCTCTTGTTTTTAAAATTAAAGAAACCCGCTACGCTTCTGTGAAATCAGCCGGAGGCTTCTTCAGGAAAGGTCTGAATGTGGCTTTATTATTCGCCTTTCCATATGCCTCTTCAGGGCTGATCCATCTTTTCTGATACAATTGCATAATGGCATCATCCAGCAATTGCATCCCATATTGTTTACCGGTTTGAATCATGGAGGGGATCTGATGAGTTTTGGCTTCCCGGATAAGATTCCGTACAGCAGGGGTTGCCACAAGAATTTCCAAAGCCGGGCATCTGCCTTTTCTATCCACCCTTTTAAACAATACCTGAGCGATAATCGCCCGGATACCATCAGACAATGTAGACCGTATCTGGGCCTGTTCAGTGGAGGGGAATACTTCAATAATCCTGTCAATGGTTTTGGCTGCACTGGAGGTATGCAGGGTACCAAACACCAGATGGCCTGTAGCGGCAGCTTCTATGGCAAGGGAAATTGTTTCAAGATCCCTTAACTCCCCCACCAGAATAATGTCAGGGTCTTCACGCAGCGCCCCCCTTAGTGCGGATGAAAAGGTCTGTGTATGTGATCCCACTTCCCTGTGGCTCACAATAGAACGCTGACTTCTGTGCACAAACTCAATGGGGTCTTCTACGGTAATAATGTGATCTTTCCTATTTCGATTTGCCTGATCAATAATCGCTGCCAGGGTCGTTGATTTACCGGAACCTGTTGGCCCTGTGACCAGAACAAGCCCCCTTGGAAGATCGGCCAGTTTTGAAATAACCGGCGGAAGTCCCAGCTGTTCTGCCGTCATTATTTCGGAAGGGATCTCACGAAAAACTGCTGAAATACCGTTTTTCTGCATAAAATAATTTGCCCTGTACCTGGCAAGTCCCGGAACTTCATACCCAAAATCCACATCCCCGGTCTCTTCAAAAACCTTGATCTTCTCCTGGGAGGTTATTTCATATAAAAGTTTGCGTAATTTATCGCTGGTCAAAATCTCATATTTTATCCGCTCGATATCGCCATGAAGCCTTAATGCGGGTTGCTGGCCTGACGACAGGTGGAGGTCGGAAGCACCCTGGTCATGCATCAATTTAAAAAAAGCATCAATTTCAGCCATTTTCCATACCTTCTTTGGTTAATGATTCTCTCGTTCCCCTGCACAAGCGTGGGAACAACGTCTTAATAAATTATGCCTGTTTGATAAATTTTAAGGTAGAATCGGTCTCGTCAGCAGCCTTATTTTCTTCCTTTGTCATCTCAAGCAGTTTTGAATGGGATTCGAGTACGGCACTGATTTGCATTTCAAGCTGAATTCGCTGACGTTTCAGCTCAATAATATCACTGTGAAGTTGCGAAAGCCGATTATGCGCCCTGTTCAGCATTTTTTCCGCTTCAACTTCAGCAGTAGCAATGATCACCTGTGAAGCTTTCTTAGCATTTTCTTTCATTTGATCCAGGACTTTATGGGACTGAATCATGGCGTTTTTCATAGAATTTTCTCTCTTTCTATAGCCCTGATTCTCCAGGTTCATCCGGTGATTTCCTTCTTGAAGACTTTGAATGGTATGATTCAGAAGATCAAGTTCTTTTGCCACATCTTCAAGAAAATAATCCACTTCCTGAACATCAAACCCTCTGAATCTTGTCGTGAATTCTTTCTGCTTAACAACCAGTGGTGTTATACCCATAAGAATACCTCGCTTTTTATTATGCTATTGTGCGTGCCAACCCGTGAAGGCTGTTCACAACAAATGTCTGAAGAAAAATAATTAATAAAATAACGATAACAGGCGATATATCAAGCCCCCCGAAACTCACGGGAAGCCGCTTTCTGATTTGATAAAAAACAGGCTCGGTTGCCGTATTGATAAACCTTACAATGGGATTGTAGGGATCCGGACTCACCCATGACAAAACCGCACCTGCAACAACGATCCACATATAAAATGTAAGCCCATAATCCAGAACAACGGCTATGGCTTCAAAAAAATTAGCTAATATGAGCATTTATATACCTTTTTCACAAAATAATTTCATCCCTTTTAAGGTTCTGATTAACTATGAATGCCGTAAAAAGTCAAGTTTTTTTACATATTTAGACGGATTAAATATTTGCTTTCGCTGGTTGACAACTGGCAACAAATATAATAATAATGGTTTAACCATTTCAAATCAATATCAATTATATGGAAGTATCACACCTTAAGGAGTCATAAAATGGGTCAAATCAATCTTAAAGAAATAAAATCCATCTCTTATAAAAAAGCCACAATAAAAAAAGGCTATACCGATCAATCTCTTCATGTCAATCTTGATGCATCAGAGATCACGATCGATCCCATCGAAGAAAAAATAAAAAATACGTTTATCGGGGGAAAAGGGTATGACCTCTGGCTGATGTGGAATGCAGTTACAGGTGATACCAGATGGAACGACCCTGAAAACACCATTTGTATTTCTTCGGGTCCCCTTGGTGGAACTCCAGGATATCCCGGTGGCGGGAAAAGTATTGTGACCTCCATTTCTCCTTTAACCGGTGCGCCCATTGATTCGAATGTGGGCGGATATTTTGGGCCCTATAAAAAATTTTCCGGGTTTGATGTGATACAGGTTGACGGGAAAGCTAAAAAAGATACCGTTATTTTCATTGATGGAATTGAGAATAAAATCAAAATATTTGAAGCCAAAGATCTTCCAATCGATTCCTATGAACTTTCAGAGACTTTAACCCACCATTTTGATAAGGACAAACCTGTCAATGTTTCGGTTGTCACTGCAGGCCCGGGAGCAGAGCACACTTTTTTCGGATGCCTGAATTTTTCCTGGTGGGATGCGGGTCGTAAAAGGGTCAGATACAAACAGGCCGGCCGCGGTGGTATCGGAACCGTTTTTGCCGATAAAAAAGTGAAGGCCATTGTAGCGAGATTCGGTGCGATTTCAATGAAATCCAACAACCCGGCAGATTTGGATGCCCTTAAACGTGTCACCAAAACCCATGCAAAAGAAATCAAAGAACTTGATCCCAAACAGAACAGGATGTCCCTTGTGGGTACCACTCACCTTGTCCCCATCATGAATGATCATGACTGCCTGCCGGTTCATAACTTCAAATTCGGAACTCATCCTGAAAGTAAAGTCATCGGGGAAGAAGTCTTTGAGCATATCTTTGACAAAGGCTTTGACGGGTGCTGGAGAGGCTGCACAGTTGCCTGTGCCCACGGGGTAAAAGACTTTTCACCCTTTACAGGTCCCTATAGAGGGAGAAAGGTATTTGTTGACGGCCCTGAGTATGAAACGATTGCCGGGTGCGGGTCCAGCCTGGGTATTTTTGATGCCCATACCATTCTTGAAATTAATTTTTATTGTGATGCCTATGGTCTTGACACCATTTCCGTTGGCACCTCCATTGCATTTGTCATGGAATGTTTTGAAAACAACCTGATCACCACCGACCATACCAACGGCATGGACTTAAGCTTTGGCAGCCGGTTTAACGCCCTGGAAATCATTCACCAGATGGCAAAAGGCGAAGGGTTTGGCGCTATTGTCGGCAAAGGCATCAGAAATATGAAAAAAATCTTTGCAAATGACTTTGGTGCCGACATGGCCTTTATGCAGGACATCGGCATGGAATCCAAGGGCCTTGAATTTTCCGAATACATCACCAAGGAATCCCTTGCCCAGCAGGGCGGATACGGGCTTGCCCTGAAAGGCCCCCAACATGATGAAGCATGGCTCATTTTTCTTGATATGGTTCACAATTTCATGCCCACTTTTGAAGATAAAGCCGAAGCCCTTCACTGGTTTCCCATGTTCAGGACCTGGTTCGGTCTTTGCGGTCTTTGCAAACTGCCCTGGAATGATATTGTTCCTGAAGACAATAAAAATACGCCTGAACCTGCCAAGGTCGCCAAGCACCTGGGCTGGT
>JAFCZY010000455.1 GCA_019314105.1 Deltaproteobacteria bacterium | reverse complement strand
GAAAAAAGAACAAAAAAAAGACGAACACCAGCAGGAATTTCGCACTGAAATCAAGGTTGCATTGATGATACTGCTTGGCATCCCTCTCGTTCGTATTGCCCGGCGGCTAAATACCCACAGAGAAACCATTGCAAAATATGCCCGGAAAAATGACACACTTTTTAACGAAATACTTCAGGATTTTAAAGGCGGAGCTTGTATCCCTGATATTGCCCAAAAATATATTATTCCGCAAACCCTGGCATGGTCTGTGGTTCTACAGGAAAAAACTGACCAGGAGCGGTTCAAGGATTTGAACTGGGGATTGCGGACATGGACATGGGATCACTGGTATTTCAATGATGTTGATCACAGGTTCGGAGATCCCTGGCCCGGAAGAATCCCGGCCCAGCTTATTGCTCACACTCTTTTTTACTTTACAAAAGAAAACGATCTTGTGTTTGATCCCATGGCAGGCGGTGGCGTGGTTGCAGATACCTGTCTTGTCTTTAACAGAAGATGCTGGTCTTTTGATCTTTCAGACAGGATTAAAACAAGGCCTGAAATAGAACCTTTTTTATGGGACCCTGAAAACCTGACCTGGCCCGTTCCGACCGGTAAAAAACCCGACCTGATTTTTTTTGATCCACCCTATTTCAAAAAAATGGCAGACCATTACATGAAAGGAAGTATTTCAGATTTTTCCCGTCCCCAATATTTAAAATTCTTTAAAGATCTTTTTTCCCTTATGAGAGAGCATTCAAAACTATCCACCCGTATTGCATTTCTCAATGCAGACTTCAGGGACTTTCAGGGCATGCCGGCTTTTGATGAAAACCCGGATAACGCTATCCTGATGTTAACCTATGCGAAATTGCTTGAAACCTGCGGATGGAAGATCTCTCATTTACTGGACTGTCCCCTGTCAACGGAAAGGTTTACCGGAAATATGGTAAACAGAATGCAGAGAAAAAGAACCCTGGGTATTGTCAGAAGGACCTTGATCATCGGGAAACCAAATATCCAAATATGATGCCGCGGTATTTGACTATGATTTTATTTTCCATAGCGGCAATGTTTAGCACAGATTCCATCCGAACGTACGTAAAAAATGATATTTCTTTATATTTTTTTTATCTAAAATCAACCGGCTCCACAGCCAGGAGTATTCTCATCTGGGCGGTAATCAGGATCATACCTGTTTGCTCCAGAATGATTTGCCAAGCTCAAGAAGATCAAAATCGGTTTTACCCCTGAAACACATTTCCATTTTTTAGCCATCGGTTACTATGATTTTCACAAAAGGTATTGAATAAGCAGATTACAATAAATGAAATTAACACCAACTTCGAGTAGCTCGCAACGCCGCCGGTTTTTGGGAATTATGTTTATACTGATTTCTGCAGCTGCCTTCGGCGCCGCACCGATATTTGCCAAATACGCCTATGAATACGGCACCGAACCACTTACCCTCATGTTTCTAAGATTTACACTGGCCAGCGGAATTATGCTTATTTACACTTTTTTAAAACAGAAGATTACACCTCTTGAAATCATTGCTTTGATTCTTGCATTGATCGGTATATACGGTGGCAATCCTGATTCGCGGCACACAATTTCCAACACAGACAGCGGGATGGGGTGCAATAGGTGGCGGTGGCATTGTCGTGATTTCTACTATTGTTGCTATAGTTGCTTTTTTTGAAGGTCTCAAGCGGATTGGTCCGGTTCATTCATCAATGTTTTCAAATCTTGAACCTGTGGTGACCATTGCATTGGCCTGTTCAATTTTTAGCGAAGAGATAACCCTTGTCAAATTCATTGGCGGTTTGATGATTCTGGCCGCAGGCATTATATTGGCGAGAAAACCCTCAAAATTTCCACCAGGGAAATGAGATTATATGGAAAAATCATATGAAATCTAACGATGCTGTTTTGGATTTTAAAGGGATGGCCCTGCTTATAATCCTTTGTGCAAGCTGGGGATTTAACCAGGTGGCCATTAAGTTAGCAATTGAGAGTGTGCCTCCAATACTCCAGGCCGGTATCCGGTCAATCGGTGCAGCCATTCTTGTGCTGGTATGGATGGTGCCTCCAATACTCCAGGCCGGTATCCGGTCAATCGGTGCAGCCATTCTTGTGCTGGTATGGATGAGAATACGCCGCGTTCCTATCCTGGCAAAGGACAACACCCTTTGGTGGGGAATCGCTGTCGGTCTCCTTGCTTTAATTGCGCCGAGCAAAACACTTTTATACCAGCTTGTTGTTTCTGCAATAGTTCTTCCTATAGCCTCCCTGGCATTTGGAGAACCGGGTATAGAACACATCACTCTTTTGAGTTTCATAAGTCTTTTTTACCAAATTGTCTGGATCGCTTTTATCACATACATTGCCTGGTTCTGGCTGATCAGAAATTACGCTGTATCAAGACTTGCATCATTCACTTTTTTAACACCTTTTTTTGGAGTAATTGCCGGCGCCATATGTCTGAATGAACAAATAACCCTATACCTTGTATGTGCTCTCGTACTGGTAGGTACCGGGATATATTTTGTAAACCGGCGTTAAAATCGAAGATATTTTTTTGACAAATATTTGGTAAACGTCGTTTTAATATGAAAAAATAATTGGTCATGTTAAAAAAAAAAAAAAAATACAGG
>JAFCZY010000454.1 GCA_019314105.1 Deltaproteobacteria bacterium | reverse complement strand
ACTGTCAAAACGATTCCTTCAAGTCAAAGATAGCCGTAAAGCAGACAGGATTAAAGACAGACTGCATGATTTTTTCTTGACTGATTTTGCCATGATGTATTTTCAGGACCCCTCGCTACTTATTTTCCAGCGCAGATTGCAAAAAGCCTGGAATTTGAACAATAAACTACCCCACCGCGAGCGGCGGGGAATAAGACCCTATGGAGATTTAAAAACCATGTTTAACATAGAATCCATTCCCAAGATACCCAGCTACGGGATATTCTGAATCAGGCGCCAACAGATGAACTGACACATGAAGCCTGTTAACCTTGAAGGCGGTATGCTCTGATGAAAAAACAGGTGCGCTAAGCTTAAAAATAATATGTGACCGAGAATTGCTTTTTCTCTATTGACAATCATTATTTCATTCGTTATTAACGTGACATTGATCATGCGCCCCAAGCAATTTTAATTTTCTAATTTCACTGAGCTCCTCTCAAAGAGAGAAACATCTTTTTCAGTTATCAGTGCTATTCGATCTGCCTTTGTTACGGATACACTTACTCAATCTGAACATACAACCAGGGTACTTATGGTGCATCAAAAATCATTTTTTTTAATTTTAAAAAGGAAAGGAATGGGTTATGAAAAACATTATTTTAACAATTGGAGCTATTATTTTAAGTTTATCGTTAATGTCTGTAGCTTATGCTGGTACTGATATGGAGGAGTGTGATCTGAGCGGGGCATCTCTAAAAAAATGTGATTTAAGCGGTGTCAATTTTAAAAATTCTACTTTACGTAATGTAAATTTTCAAAAGGCAAATCTTACCAATGCCATTTTCCATTTATCAGTATTACGTGGAAGCGATTTTCGTAATGCGAATTTAAAGGATGCTGATTTACGTGCATGCGACTTGTCTGATTGCAACTTTGAAGGTGCTGACTTAACCGGAGCGATTATCAGTGGTTCTAATCTTCAAAGTGCCAATTTTAAAAACGCCAATTTAAAAAAAGTAGATTTAAGCTCTACTGTGTGGGCCAATGTTATTTGTACTGATGGCACTATCAGCAATAAAAATGGATATAGCTGCGACGGTAATTTATAATAAATAGCAAATCAATCGCTTGGGTAGTTGATGTGGCCGGGGCTGTAACAGGGCCGGGAAATTATCCATGGCTGGCTGACACAGAAAAAAAAGGTAAACTCCCTGGCCCAAAGGATCTTGACAGCTTCAACGAAAAAAAATTTTTAATCGACTCCTGCCGGATGTGGACCCGGCAAGGTCTGAAAATGAAAAATCTTGAACAGGCAATAAAGGCCCGGCAGTCTTTTTGACAAAAATTTATATCAGGGTCTTTTCATTGAAGCAGGGTCGTTCCATAAATAATACTTAAGATTAATGGTATCGGGTTTGAAAAATTTAATGTCCTCTGATTCAAGAAGCGCTTTTTGAAGTTCATACCCCTGTGCCGGTTTCAAGGATATTTTCCCTTTTGAGTTAACAACACGGTGCCAGGGCAGATCATATTTTTTTGACATTGAATGAAGAAGCCTTGAAACCTGCCGGGCACCGTTTGGTTTTCCGGCAAGAGCGGCTACCCTGCCATAGGTCATAACCTTTCCTTCCGGGATATTTTTTATGATATGAAGCGCCTTTTGAGTAAATGGTGTTAACATGTCTCTCACATTGCCATATTTACCATTTTTTTACAATTTTTAACGACTTTCTATGTCCATTTTTAAATTAATCGGTCATGCTTTTTTTTCAAACACTGGCATCTTTTAAAAAAAAAGAGTATGAATCTTGTTTAACTTGAAATTTATTTAAAAATTATCATTCGATTTTGACAGTTTGCCAATTCTGGATTGAGAAAGGAGAGGACAATGAAAAAAGTTGGAATTGTGGGCTGGCGGGGAATGGTTGGCTCTGTGCTCATGGAAAGAATGATAAAGGAAAATGATTTCAACCGGTTTACCCCTCTTTTTTTTACAACCTCCCAGGTTGGCCGGAAAGGCCCTGATGTTGGAATTGAAACACCCCCACTGGTCGATGCATATGATATAAATCGTCTGCTGGACATGGATATTATCCTCTCCTGCCAAGGGGGATCATACACAGAATCTGTCCGCCCCAAACTTGCTGAAAAAAACTGGGACGGATACTGGATTGATGCGGCATCAACCTTGAGAATGGATGATAAAAGCATTATTGTCCTTGATCCTGTGAATCGAAACGTCATTGATGATGCCTTATCCGATGGCATTAAAAATTATATCGGCGGCAATTGT
>JAFCZY010000453.1 GCA_019314105.1 Deltaproteobacteria bacterium | reverse complement strand
ATCAGCCCTGCTGTCCAAAAACTATATGGGGAAATCATGAATGCAGCGCCTTCAGATGCCTCTATCCTGATTACCGGAGAAAATGGTACAGGGAAAGAAATGGTTGCCAGAACCCTCCATCAATTCAGCTCAAGGCCGGAACAACCCTTTATCATCATCAATTGCGCAGCCATTCCGGAAAACAATCTTGACAGTGAGCTCTTTGGCCACGAAAAAGGTGCATTTGAAAAAGCCACATCAAAAAACAAAGGTAAATTTGAACTGGCATCGGGGGGGACACTCTTCCTTGATGAAATCGGGGATATGAATATCAATACCCAGGCAAAAATCTTAAGAGCCCTTGAATCAAAAACATTCCAACGTCTTGGAGGCGGAAGGACCCTTCACATGGATGTCCGTCTCGTTGCTTCGTCAAATAAAGACCTTAAAAAAGAAATTGAGGTTGGTAATTTCAGAAAAGATCTTTATTTCAGGCTTAATGTGATCCCCATTCATGTTCCGCCGTTAAAGGATAGAAAAGAAGACGTTCCCATGCTTGTGGATACATTTCTTGAAAAATTATCCGAACAGGCTTCCGGAACAAAAAAAACCATATCCAAGGAAGCGATGGATCTTCTTATTACATACGAGTGGCCCGGCAATGTCCGGGAATTAAAGAACCTTTTGGAAAGACTTTCAATCATGGTTGAATCAGACCATATCAATGTAGCGGATATCCCCCAGCCCTATAACATTGAAAGAAAGCCAACCGAACTGATTGGAAAAGATCTTCTTTTTTATGACGATGATCTTGCCCAGGCTAAAAAACAGTTTGAAAAAGAATTTATAAAGCAAAAACTTTCCCAGGAGGGGGGAGACTTGAAATCCGTGGCCCAAAAGCTTGGAACTAGTGTGAAATATATAAAAAAAAGAGCCTTATAGAGCTTTTATGAGAATCATCAGCGGCAATTGCAGAGGCAGAAAACTTGTTAACCTTCAGGGGCATGCTATCCGCCCCACAGCTGACCGTACCAGAGAGGCTGTTTTTAGTATCCTAGGACAAAAAGTCAGGAAGGCAAAAGTACTTGACCTTTTTGCCGGGACCGGTGCTTTGGGTATTGAAGCGCTAAGCCGATGGGCCTGCCATGCCACTTTTATTGATCTTGCCTGTGACATCATCCATCAGAACCTTGAACTCTGCCGGTTTAAAGAAAAATCCACCGTCATCTCTTGTGATATTGTGAAAGATTGCATACCCGAAATCCTTAATGGACAACAGTTTGATCTTGTATTCATTGATCCGCCGTATAAAAAAGGGTATATTGAACACACCCTTCAAAAAGAATCATTTACAGACCTTCTGGCAAAGGATTGTATCATCATTGCCGAACAATCCTGCACAGAAAATCTTCAACTTGAACTTTCAACCCTTGACATTTACCGACAAAAAAAATATTCAAAAACAATCGTTTCCTTTATTAACAAAATTTAAAAGGACGGCTCATCAATGACAGATAAAAAAAAGACAGCAATCTACCCCGGCTCTTTTGATCCCTTAACAAACGGACATATTGATATTATTGAACGGGCCCTGGATATTTTTGACGAAGTTATTATCGCAGTACTGCATAATCCTTCCAAAAATTTACCATGGAAGAAAGAGTGGACATGATTAAACAAAGCTTTAACGGCAGAAAAACTATCTTAGTGGATTCTTTTGGCGGACTTCTTGTGGATTATGCAAAAATGAAAAATGCCGTTGCCATTATCAGAGGGATGAGAGCCCTGTCTGATTTTGAAAGTGAATTCCAGATGGCATTGATGAACAGGAAACTGAACAAGGAAGTACAATCTATATTTTTAATGACCGGGTTCAGATGGATTTTCACCAGTTCTTCCATTATTAAGGAAGCGGCACAGTTTGGTGGGGATATCAGTGGTATGGTCCCGGAAGCAGTCGAACGAAAACTGATGAAAAAATATTCCCAAAAAAATGAGAGCGGAATAGAAGACTAAAAATGGATTTGTGGCAACTTCATATATTTATATCTGTTGTTGAAAATAAAAGTTTTTCAAAAGCATCAGAAGCCATTAATCTTTCTCAACCCACGGTGAGCAATCACATCAAAGAGCTTGAAGACTACTTTCAATGCCGCCTTTTAGACCGGCTTGGAAAAACCACAGAACCCACAAAAGCAG
>JAFCZY010000452.1 GCA_019314105.1 Deltaproteobacteria bacterium | reverse complement strand
GGTCACGGTGGCGTCTGCTCACAGAACTCCGGAACGAGCCACCCAACTTGCCAGTGAGGCAAAAGAAAAAGGCATTAAGGTTCTCATCTGCGGTGCCGGTCATGCCGCTCATCTTGCCGGTGTCATCGCCGCCCATACCACGCTTCCCGTTTTAGGAGTGCCCATTGATTCATCCGCACTTCAAGGGATGGACGCGTTGCTGGCCACCGTTCAGATGCCGCCGGGCATCCCGGTTTCCACCATGGCTATTGGAAAATCAGGGGCTTACAATGCCGGTATTTCTGCAGCCCAGATCCTTGCGGTTTCAGATCCTGAAATGGCTGAAAAATTGTCAGCCTTTAAACAGGAGATGGCTGATAAAGTTAATAAAAAGGCAGCCTCTTTTATATAATGTCCAAAAAAATAATCACTGTTGATCCTGTAAATCCTGAATCAGATATTATTGACAGAGCCGGAAAGATCATCCAAAAAAAAAATAATCACTGTTGATCCTGTAAATCCTGAATCAGATATTATTGACAGAGCCGGAAAGATCATCCAAAACAATGGAGTGGTCATCTTTCCGGCTAAATGTCTTTATGGACTTGCAGCCAATGCGTTGAATGAAAAAGCCGTTGAAAAAGTTTTTCAATTAAAGCAACGACCGTTGAACAACCCGATTCTTATCCTCCTCCCTGACAGGGACTTGCTGCCTGATCTTGTCAAATCAATTCCCAAATCTGCTGAAAAACTGATGGATGCTTTCTGGCCCGGGAATCTAACTATTATTTTTGAAGCGAAAGGCCATATCCCCCAGCTTTTAACTGCCGGCACAGGGAAAATAGGGGTGAGGCTTCCATTACATCCGGTTGCAAAAGCCCTTGTTGAATCTGTCGGATTTCCCATTACCGGCACCAGCGCCAATCTGTCCGGACAAAATGGCTGCAACCGGACCAGCCAGCTTGCTCCCTCCATTATTGACCCTGCCGATCTGGTACTGAACGCGGGTGTTCTAAAAGGTGGCACAGGCTCAACCATCGTAGAGGTTACTGCTTTAAATATTAATATTATCAGGGAAGGCGAGGTTTCAGCCCGCAAAATTAATAAAATCCTGGCAGATTAACAGATGGAAACATCATAATTTCATTGACAAAATTTACGTTTTCCCTTAAAAAAGGAACCATTCATGCCGGAGTGGTGAAATTGGTAGACGCAGAGGACTCAAAATCCTCCGGGCTTTATGCTCTTGCGAGTTCAAGTCTCGCCTCCGGTACCAAGACTATTAAGGGTTTAGCCAATTTTTGGTTAAATCCTTTTTTTCTTCAAACAGTGCCGAAGCGGGATTATGGGTGTAATTGAAAAAGGCGATAAACGAGACCCATCACTTTTTCAAAATGTTGATCCATGGTGACAAGTTCGGCACCGGTCTCCATTGTTTGTGCTGCAATCCAGATGTCATTTGAAGGAATCGGTGTTCCATGCCCTTTAAGCTGTGCGGCAATCCTTGAATATCTATCGGCTGTAATATCCGTCAGTTGAATCTTTTCAACCGCTTCGTGTGAAAGAAACTGATTTAATTCCAACATATTTTGATCAAAGCGCGATCCGTTTCTGAACCCGAACATCAGCTCACCTGACACAATGGGCGATATCAATATTAAATCTGCCAGGGTAAGATAATCAACAATTTCAGAATGACCCAATTTGAACCCTACATAAGCATTGGTGTCCAAAAGAAGTTTCATCGCCACATGTCCTCATCGATCTGTTCGCAGGATTTGATGGAAAGTTCAAAATCTGAGGCATCTTCCCGGCTCCATCCCCCGGCCAGTTCCTTCAAAGAATCTGCCAGTGGTTTAACCCCCTGTCTTCCAAATTCCTTATGAATGATCTCTTTGATCACCTGGTTGATGGATTGGCGGTTTGATCTGGCGATCTGGCGAATTTTTTGTTCGATTTCAGGCGCTATACCCCGTATGGTGATTTGTTGCATGATTCACTCCTTAAATCTTTTTGACTTATTATATGATTCAAACCATCGTATGTCAAGACAGATGTCAAAGCAAAGGAAAATGGGATTATAACTGACGCTGATCAGTAAGGCAATCAAGGTCGCTTTGATCTATACTTCCGCTAATAAAACAGGATCAAAGTCATCCTTACAAAGAAGTTCATAAGTCTCTATAAGGCCTGATAGCAGAGTGTTGAGATCTTCCACACGGGCAGAGATATGATCGGGCATG
>JAFCZY010000131.1 GCA_019314105.1 Deltaproteobacteria bacterium | reverse complement strand
AGAAGAGGCGTTGGCTAATGCGGTATATCATCGGAATTATGAATTGCGTGACCCTATTGAGGTAAGGGTATTGCCGTCATCAATAGAAATAATAAGCTATAGCGGCATTGACCCGTCTTTAAAGCAATCTGATTTTGAAAAAGGGGTCGTAAGAACAAGAAGATATAGAAACAGACGAATCGGCAGTTTCTTAAAGGAGTTGGGGCTTACAGAGGGCAAAGGAACCGGTATTCCGATTATTTATAAAGCGCTGAAAGACAACGGCTCACCCAAACCAATTTTTGATATAGATTATCCAAACAGAAGTTTTTTCGTCGTAGAGTTTCCTGTTTACCCTGATTTTAAGGATGTTGATAAAAGTGGCTCAATAGGTGGTCAAATAGGTGGTCAAATAGGTGGTCAAATAGGTGGTCAAATCGCCCTTACTGAAAGACAACAAGAAATTATTAAACTAATTAAAAATAATGTTAAAATTAGTAGAAGTAAAATTTCAGAAAAATTAAAAATTAACGAATCCGCGGTACAAAAACATCTTAGTACCTTAAAAGAAAAAGGTGTTTTAAAACGAATTGGCGGCACACGAGGACATTGGGAGGTGAAAGGGTGAAATTCACCGAAGAAAAGCTCGAACAGGGCGGTCAGCGAAGAGAATCTTAAACCGTGTTGCAATGTCCATCTATCGGACGTAAATGGAGCAGCCGATAACAGACGTAAGGGTGTCAGTCTTTAACTGACATAAGGATAATATTTTGTTCAATATCTTTAAAAGCAATAAAATGGAAAATTTGATGGATGCGCTGGCATCTGTTCTGGGCGATGTGCCGGATAACCCAATGATGCCGGAATGGGTTGGCATTCAATCCAGGGGCATGAAACAGTGGATTACTCTGCAGATAGCACAAAAATTTGGCATCTGCACCAATATGCAGTTTCTTTTTCCCAGACAGATAGTGGATCAAATTCTTAGATGTTTGGAGGTGTCGGAAAATATAGATGATCAAGCGGGAACGTTAACTGAAGATCTTCTTTTCTGGCATATTTTAAAGTTGCTCAAGAAGAACCGATCTGAAGGTGATGCGGTTAGTCTTGACAATTATATAAAGGGAGATGAAACAGGGAAAAAACTTTATCAACTTTCCATGAAGATTGCAAAAGTGTTTGATGATTACCAGATTTATCGGCCTGAATTGCTGATTGACTGGCAGAAGGGTCGTCAACCTGTGTTCCCGGAGATCGGTAACGACCCTGTGGCGCAATGGCAGGAAAAACTGTGGCATCAGATTGTATCAAAAGAGCCTAAACATCATCTGGCATTTAAAGCGCATTTTTTCCTGGAAAATTTTTCTTCAAAAGCGATTAACAGAGATCTTCTTCCATCAAGACTGTCGCTTTTTGGTGTATCGGCATTGCCCAAATTGTTTTTGCAGGTATTTGAAAAGGCATCGGAAATAATGGATATCAACCTGTTCCTTCTGACTCCCTCCAACCAATTCTTTTTTGATATCAAATCAGCCGGACAGATAGGGAGAATAGCGTTAAAGGAAACAACAGGCGATGATCCTGAAACATTATATTATGAAATGACCAATCCGCTGCTGTCGTCGCTGGGGACTTCGGCAAAAGGATTTTATACCTGTCTTGAAGCCTTTAATTATCATGAACCCTTTGAGGATCTGTTTCAAGAGCCTCTTCGGGAATCAGCTAACGCCAATACCATGCTGACATATCTCCAGTCCGACATTTTAAATCTTGTTCATAGAAAAAAAGGTCATCCAGATGCATCGGTTTCCATTGCGGCATCTGATACCTCTATTGGTATTCATGCCTGTCATTCGCCCCTGCGGGAAGCTCAGGTGTTAAAGGATATTCTGCTCAATGAACTTGAAAAAGATCCTGATCTTGCTCCCCATGACATTATTGTGATGATGCCGGATGTTGAGGCCTATGCACCGTTTATTGAATCGGTTTTTTCCTCGGAAATGACCCTGCCGTTTTCTATCAGTGACCGCAGGAAAAAATCTGAATCAGAGCCGCTGGATGCTTTTTTAAAAATACTGGGACTCAGAAATTCCCGGCTTGAACAAAGTAGCGTGCTTAACCTTTTGTTGTCTGACTCCATTGCGAAAAAGTTTAATATTACCGTTGATGAGATGGCAATGATTGAAAAAATGGTGGAAGATGCCAAAATCCTCTGGGGAAGGGATGCTGAACATAGAGAAAGCTTAGGATTGCCGTCTTTTGAAGAAAACACCTGGCAGTTTGGATTGCAACGGCTTTTCATGGGAATGGCCATGCCGGAAAATCAAGAGAGGCTGGTACAGAACATCCTGCCGTGCCAGCCCTTTGAAGGGCTTGACCTTGAGGTGCTGGGCAAATTAGCCGCCTTTTGTCATGCCCTGTTTTTAGGCCTTGAAAGGCTGACAGGTCAAAAAACAATTGAGAAATGGTGTGACACGCTGAGGGAAATATCCTTTTCTTTAATGGATCGAAATTTTGAAAATGAGACAGATTTAAATTTTTTAATCCAGAGCATTGATCAAATGAATGACGATGCTCAAAAAGCCGGCTTTAATGAGCCGATGCCATTTGAAACGATTTTTTCAGTTATTGAAAAGAAACTTGATCTTAATATTTCCCAGGGAAATTTTCTGGCCGGCAATATTACCTTTTGCAATGTCATGCCCATGCGCAGTATTCCGTTTAAGGTGGTTGTTCTCATGGGTATGGATGAAAAATCATTTCCCCGCCAGGCATTTACCCCGGGATTCAACCTGATCAAAAAATATCCACTGCCGGGGGATAAGTCAGAGCGGGATGAAGACCGGTATCTGTTCCTTGAAACTTTATTATCGGCAAGGTCAAAGTTTATTTGTACCTATACCGGGATGAGCATACAGGATAACTCAAAGATTCCATGTGCAGGGGTTATCAGTGAATTGATGGATACCATGGATCAAAGTTTTGATTTCCAGGAAGGAGTTGACTATCATTTTTTCCATCCGCTCCATCCGTTTAATGAGGCGTATTTTAATCAAACAGGGTCGTTTTTTTCTTTTTCAAAGGACAATTGCAGGATTGCAAAGGCACTTTGTCCTGCCGGCTCTGGAAAAGATAAGTCTGAAAAAGACAGATCTGATCCCCGGATTTTTGTTCAGCCATCTTCGATAAAAGAATCAAAGGAATTGCTCAGTATCAATCTTGATGAAATGATCCGGTTTTTTAGGAATCCGATTGAAGGGTTTATGAAGGAAGAACTGGACATAAAGATACGGGAGATAGAGGAACAGACGCTGGACAGAGAGGCTTTTTCCATATCCGGTATGGATCAATACATCCTTGGCAGTTTTCTGGTTGGAAAAGACCCAGCAGGTGAAACAGATTTTTATCCGTTTTTCAAAGCCATGGGCAGCCTTCCTTTGGGAGAAAAGGGGAAATTTGAATATGAAAAGACGATGCGCACTGCCGGTCCTGTTATCGATGTTGCCAGAACGATTGCATCCAAAAAAATCCTGCCGCCGCTTGCTGTGTCAACAAAGATAGACGGCGTGGAAATCTTGGCAAATTTTCCTGACATCAGGGAAGACGGGGTGTACGTCGTGACCTATGGCAAGCTCAACAGTGCACGACTGCTGTCCGGATGGATCAGACATCTGTTTTTAAATATCTGCGCGCCGTCTCATTATCCTAAAAAGACAATTCTTGTCGGACGGGACCCCAAGGGGAAAGCGCCTGTATTAACTCAGTCGTTTCCGGAATTAACATCAGATGCCCGCCACTATTTTGAGAAATTAATTCAAATGTATATCAGGGGCAGGGAACATCCGCTTTATTTCTTTATTGAAACATCCTGGCAATTTGTTCAGGCCATTTTAAAGGAAACTCCTGAGATAGGTCAATTAGCGTCAGATCAATTGGATCGAGACATAATTTTGAATGCGATGAATAAATCGAAAACCAGTTGGAATGGCGGGTATTATCAAACTGGAGAAAAGGAAAACCGGTATGTTTCTCTTTGTGTGGAGAACAATGATCCCTTTGAAAGTGTTGATACCTTGCTGTCATCCGGGTTTGTCCAAAATTCCATCATTGTATATCACCCCTTACTGAAAAACTTGAAAAAAATATGATGAAGCCTTTAGACCCATTTCAGATCGATCTTGAAAAGACCACCCTGATTGAAGCCAGTGCAGGTACCGGCAAGACCTATACCATTACGACCTTGTTTTGCCGGCTGGTGGCCAGCGGCTATCCCGTCGAATCTATCCTGGTGGTTACCTTTACGGAAGCGGCCGCAGCAGAGTTGACACTGAGAATCCGGGAAAGGCTTTCGAAAACACTTACCGGCATTAGCGGGGATAATTTAAAAAACCTGTCGTCGTCTCAATCTGATGATACAGAAGATGAGTTGGTTCAGTTCTTTTGTTGCCAAAAAGACTTGCCCTTGATTCGCCAGAGACTGCAATTGGCCTTAATCTGTTTTGATCAGACCTCTATCATGACCATTCATTCTTTTTGTTTCAAGATTTTAAAAGAGGCGGCATTTGAATGTCGGTCCCTTTTTGATATTGAGCTTGCGCCGGATAGAGTTTTGTTTTTAAGGCAGGTGAGTTTTGATTTTTTCATGGGCCATGTCAATCCTCTGGATAAATTATTTTTATCCTATTTGAGTCAGAAACAGATCACCCCTCAGAGCATTGCCGACTCTTTTCAGCAGGTTGTTTCAAAACCGGGTCTTCTGCTTAAACCGCCTGATGCGATCTTTGAGAATATCTTTGATGAGTACAGGCAAACCCTTGAAAAAATTCATGATATCCTTTTGCACCGGGCAGGGGAGATCATTGAAGTGATTCAGGGAAATGATGGGATTGACAAAAGAAGTTATACAAAAAAATATATTCCTGCCTGGCTTGAGGCGTCGCGGATAAAACTTGATCAAGAAGGTGTGGATACCCTGCTGAAAATGACGGAAAAGGGCGATGCCCTGTATAAATTTACCAAAACAAGACTGGCAACCAAAACAAAGCCTGAACATATCCCGCCCGAGCATGAATTTTTTGATTTATGTGAACAAATGCTCTCTTTTTATGAAGTGTTTGAAAATAATTTAATTTGCTTGAAGATTAAATTTTTAGCTTTTTTTAACGCAGAACTTGATAAACTCAAGAAAACGCAAGGCATCTGTTTTTTTGATGATCTTGTTAATGATCTTGCCGCAGCTCTGGAAGATGAAAATGCGGTTGACCTTATTGCTGCTGTCAGGAAAACCTATAAGGCCTGTCTGATTGACGAATTTCAGGATACAGACCCCAGACAATATGATATTTTTTCAAAGCTTTTTTCTTCACGCAGCACGCCTTTTTTTATGATAGGGGATCCAAAACAGGCGATTTATGCATTTAGAGGAGGGGATATTTTCGCCTATCTGAAAGCCTCTCAAGAAAGTGATCAACAAGTGACCCTTGAAAAAAATTATCGGTCTGCACCCTCACTGGTTAAAGGAATAAATGAAATTTTTTCAAGCAGTCCACGTCCTTTTCTGTTTAACCCCATTGAATTTTTAAAGGTAACAACTCCCGCAACAGCAAAGGATATTCTGGTTAGAAACAAAGCAGCGGTTCCGCCGGTACAGGTTTGTTTTTTCTCAAGAGAGGACCAGGTGCTTGACAAAGGCTTTATCAAAAAAGAGACCGCCACTGAGATAATTCCAAAGCTTGTGGCAAAGGATATTCTTTCTCTGCTGCAATCTGCTGACCTGAAACTCACATCAACGCAGGGCCCTTCTTTGGAGGTTAAAAAAATCAACCCCGAGGATATTGCCGTGCTTGTCCGGACAAATTTACAGGCAGAACAACTTTGTACTTCGGTGTTTAATTTTTCATCGGATAGACTTCTTGAACTGGATACAGATGAAGCGCTTTTTTCTGTGTGGCAGGATCGGTTCAGGGAGTATAAGGAAATCTGGCAGACCAAAGGGTTTGTCTCTATGATCATGACATTGTTTCATTCGGATGATGCTTTTTTAAAGACAAATTTGCAGATAAATGAAAGAGAATTGACAAATTTTTATCATCTGGTTGAATTAATTTCACAGGCCAGTCTTAAACAGCAATTGTCGCCTTATTATTTATTGAAATGGTATGCCCGTCAATTGTTCAAAGACCTTCGGGATGATTTTTCCGATGAGCTCAGACTTGAGAGTGATAAAAAGGCGGTCACCATTGTTACGATTCATAAAAGTAAAGGCCTTGAGTATCCGATTGTGTATCTCCCATACCTCTGGGAAGGGGTACGGAATCGTCTGCCTGACAATATTCTTTTCCATGATCCGCATAAAGATGACAGGCTGACCCTTGACCTGGGATCAAATGATATGGAAGCCTCACAAGATTATTTTAAAACGGAAGAAGCGGCAGAACATAGAAGGTTGTTGTATGTGGCAATGACACGGGCATCTGCTTTGTGCAAAATCATTTGGGGCGGGGTTAAAACGGTTGAAACATCTGCCCTGGGGATGTTGCTGCATTCTGATGACTGTAAAGATGATCAGTCCATGCGGAACGACCTGGAACAGCTTCAAAAAAGGGCTCCTCAAAGCATTCTGGTCCAATCGTGTCGTCTTGAATCAGCCGGTTATTTCAGTGACCGCACAGATTCCCCAAGCCCTGTTCTGTCGGCTCAAAAAATGACTCGTGAAATCAAGGCTGTCTGGAAAATGTCAAGTTTTTCAGCTATTTCCCATTCCCAAAGTCCGGAACCCTTTCAGCGTCGGGAGACGTCAGATGAAAGCGGAACAGGCCCTCTTATTACCCTTGCGAATTTCCCAAAAGGTGCGGGATCGGGTGATTTGTTTCATTCTATGTTTGAAATACTTGATTTTACCAAAGGATCCGGGGAAATCTCTCAATCGGTTCAATCGCGGTTTGACAGGTTTGGTTTTTCAGGCCGGGAATTGATGCAAATGGCAGAAACTTCTGTGCGGCAAGTGCTTGAAACCCGATTGACATCTGATGCATCAGAGTTTTGCCTGAAAGATATCCGACCGGATCAACGGTTTAACGAGATGGAATTTACATTTCCGATCCACTCTTTGCAAGTGTCATCTATCCGGAAAATATTTGAACAATCCGATCCAAAATTCAAAACATCCGGGTATCTTGAAAAACTTTCCCAATTGACACCGCAGGCAATTAACGGATTTTTAAAGGGCTTCATCGATCTTATCATCCACCATGAAGGCAAATGGTATATGATTGATTATAAATCCAATTATTTGGGCGACACCTATGATCAATATTCTCAGGACGCCATGTTCGACGCCATGTCA
>JAFCZY010000001.1 GCA_019314105.1 Deltaproteobacteria bacterium | reverse complement strand
GTATTATGATTGCAGTGATCGCTTCTGGCCTGGGAAATGTATTCCAGTTCCAGATCCGTCGGTTCACAAAGACCCACTTTTTTTCTGGATTCCATTACTTTCGAATCCAGAAAATACTCACGAATCACAGGAATATCCCTTGGATTCAATGCCAGATTTCTTTCATCGGAAATTTTTGAAAGCTGTTCATCCGATTCAATATTAATGACTTCAAAACAGGGCGTATGATCAAGAATAACCTTGGCAGGTTTAACATCCGCCCCGATATCCATATTCCATTCATCAATTGAAAAAACCTTAAATTGCTGAATAATACTATTGGATAAAAGTTCGGAAGCCAGTTTTTCCACATCTTCACGGACAAGCGTATCCCCTTTAAGGCAATACCGTTTTGACGTATATATGCCCTCATCAGGCCCAAACTTTTCTCCTAAATGATCTGTAACGGCTTCCATTGCCGTTGCACCGGGATTGTCTTTTACCCCCGGTCTGAATCCGACCCAGAGACACCAGTGAAAGCCAATATTCAGAGGTTTTAAGCTTGAAACCTGGGTCACAGGGTTCGTAAGAATTTGATCTTTTACTACTTTAAGCTGCGATTGCTCAAGATCTGACTCAATGGTCACGATATTGATGCATCGTGCTTCTTGAATCTTAATCCCAAAATAAGAATCTGCCTTTTTTATCAAAGAGGTGCCTTCAGCATCCCTCAACTCTTTTTTAAAAGCAATCTCAATACAAGAAATCATATTATCCACCATTAACCATTCTTATAATGTCATTATAAAAAACAAAAACCATCAAAGCGACCAGCACTGCTGCGCCGAATTGCATCAATTTTTCACGCAATTTTTCACTGACAGCTTTGCCTGTAAGTGCTTCAATACTGAAGAATAATAAATGCCCGCCATCTAATACCGGAATTGGAAAAAGATTGATGATACCAAGGTTTACGGAAAGCAATGCGATAAACCAGATAAAATTCATCACTCCCGCTTTTGCCTGTTCACCCGCTATTTGGGCAATCATCAAAGGACCGCCCAGATTGTTTGCCGAGATACTTCCGCTGACCATCTTCCCAACAGAAAGCAGGGTTAACTTTACAAGCCCGTAGGTATCCTGAATAGAACGCCACAGGGCAGCAAAAGGATTAAGGCTTTTGTTAAAAGACTCCCCCGTGCCAACGATACCAATGACATATTTTTCGATTTCTTCACCAAACGGATTTTTGGCAGGCTTTAAAACCGGAGAAAGAACAATCCCTTTAAGTCCTGTGTCACGCTCTACAATAATTTCTAACTGTTCGCCGTTACCCGCACCAATAATCCGGGCGATATCTTCAAATGATTCAATTTTGTTCCGGTTAATTTCTTTGATCACATCCCCGGGTTTTATTCCGGCTGTTAAGGCCGGGGTATCTTCCATGACTTTACCTACAACCGGTTTAGCCAGATAAATTCCTGAAAATTGATACAGACCATAAAAAATGAAAATGGTCAGAAAGAAATTAAACAAAGGACCTGCAGCAACGACAATACTTTTTTGCAACAATGATTTATGGGTAAAAGAAAATTTAACATCTTCCGGGTCGATGGTCGTTCCCGGTTCTTCTCCCACCATTTTAACATACCCGCCAAGGGGTATGGCGGACAGACAATACAGAGTACGACCATATTTCTTTTTTAAAATTTTCGGTCCAAATCCGAGGGAGAACACTTCAACTCCCACTCCACATAATCTTGCCGCAATAAAGTGTCCAAATTCATGGATAAAAACAAGAACACCAATAACAATTATGAATGCAATAGCAGAATGCCCCATAAAACCTCACTTATATGTCACTTTTATATTTGGGATTGCACTTTATCACGTGCCCAACAATCCGCTTCAATAATACCTGAAAGATCGGGATTGTCAATCCGTGTATGAAGCTCCATTGTTCTGGAAATAAGTTTAAAAATATCTAAAAAATTGATGCGTTTTTCAAGGAAAGCATTAACTGCCACCTCATTGGCGGCATTCATGACAGCCGGCAGTGTGCCTTTTTGCTTACAGGCCTCAACTGCAAATAAGAGGGACGGAAATTTTTGGGTATCCGGTTTTTCAAATGTCAAAGACTGCAACTTTATAAAATCAGGGAAATCCATTTGCAGATCGAGTCGTTCCGATTCTGACAGAGCATAGGAAATGGCCCCTTTCATATCCGGCTGTCCCATTTGTGCCATGATACTGCCATCTTTATACCCGACCATGGAATGCACAATACTCTGGGGATGAATCAGCACCTCAATTTCTTCAGGAGTGATATCAAACAAATGAACCGCTTCAATGATCTCAAGGCCTTTGTTCATCAAAGTAGCTGAATCTATCGTGATTTTATGTCCCATATTCCAGGTAGGGTGATTCAGCGCATCTTTCAAAGTAATATGGTTAAATTCATCAAACGGTCTTTCTCTAAAAGGTCCGCCTGAGGCCGTCAAAAATATTGTTTTTAAATCTTTTTTCCGGTTTCCCTTAAGGCATTGAAAAATTGCACTGTGCTCGCTGTCAACCGGCAGGATGGAAACACCATTTTCCACTGCTTTGGCCATGATTATTTCACCGGCCATGACCAGGGTCTCCTTATTAGCAAGCGCAATCTGTTTTTTTGCTTCAATGGCACAAAGGGCCGGTTTTAGTCCTGCAG
This sequence comes from Deltaproteobacteria bacterium, assembly GCA_019314105.1. Classification (GTDB taxonomy): domain Bacteria; phylum Desulfobacterota; class Desulfobacteria; order Desulfobacterales; family Desulfobacteraceae; genus Desulfobacula. The sequence goes on along the minus strand of JAFCZY010000001.1, from coordinate 16,192 downwards.
TCCCCACCATGGCCAACAGGACTAAATCTGAATCTTTATAAGACGCTGCTTCATTAAACCCCGCTTCTCCAAACAAAATTTCAGGCCGGGTACTTCCCTTTAAGCGTCTGGAGAGTTCCATGGCTTTTTTTTCATCAAACACCGCAACCAGTTCGGGTTTAAATTCATCAATCTGTTTAGAAAAAAGATCTATATTATTAGCGGCAGTCAAGGCCTTTATCTGAAACCGATCAGGGTGCATCCTGACAATTTCCAAAGCACTGGTGCCGATGGAGCCCGTTGACCCTAAAATTGACAAACATTTCATATGACAAACACCAGATAGACATACAAAACAGGAATGGCTAAAAGCAATCCATCTATTCGATCGAGCATCCCCCCGTGTCCCGGAAGAATCCGACCTGAATCTTTAATATTTGATGCCCGTTTCATGGCAGACTCAAACAAATCTCCTATTTGCCCGGCAATGGCAAGAAAAAAAGATGCGGGTATGGCAAGAAATGACAATGACAGATCATTAAAAAAAATCTGACAAAAAATAAATCCGATTGTCACGGAAGCTGTCAGGCCGCCCAACGATCCTTCAATGGTTTTATTGGGACTGATGGTAGGAGAAAGCGCCCTTTTGCCAAAGAATGTACCCATATAAAATGCACCGGTATCATTCGCGAAAACAACAATCAACAGCCAGATAATCCAAAATGTCCCGCCATCAAGTTCTTTAATAAAAACCAGCAGAGATAAAGACACCGGGATATAAACAACCCCCAGAACTTGCTTTGCAATAATGTCAAAGATGGCATGATTTCCGGCAAAGCGGGACAATACAAAAACAGATAAGGCCAAAAGGTTCATGGCAAGAATCAAAAATAAAATTTCCCAGGATCCCAGGCAGGCACTGATGATCAGCGCCATTGAAACGGCATAGGAGATGATCTTAATGGTATTGGAGAGGGATCTTTCATCATTTTTGAAAATAATTCTCAAATATTCCCGAATGGCACATATGGCAACGACTGAAACCAGTATAGCGAGTAATAATGTATTCCCCTTGATGAGAATCCATAAAAATATGGGGGCAAGTACAAGTGCGGTTATCCATCGTTTGATGTGCTGCATGTCACCTTACCGAATCGTCGGTCCCTTTCCTGAAAATTTTTTAAAATTTTAATAAATTCATCCTTGGTAAAATCCGGCCACAAGGTATCAGAAATATAAATTTCAGAATATGCCGCCTGCCATAACAAAAAATTGCTCAATCGATACTCTCCGCCTGTGCGGATAATCAAGTCAGGATCAGGCATTGCTTTTGTGTAAAGATGCTCTGAAATAAGATCCTGGGTAATATCATTGAGATTCAGATCTTTTGATTCTATCTTTTGGGCAATCTGTTTAACAGCAGTTGTAATCTCTTCTCGTGAGCCATAACTCAATGCGAGATTTAACAGCAGTTTATTGTTATCTTTTGTCAACGCCATCGTGGCATCAATTTCTTTTTGAACATCCAGAGGAAGTTTGTGCTTCTGTCCGATGATACTGAGACGAATATTGTTTTTTAAAAGGTCTTCTCTTTCCGACACAATAAACTTTTTTAAAAGCATCATTAATGCGGTTACTTCGTATTTCGGTCTTTCCCAATTTTCCGTGGAAAACGCATATAATGTAAGCGTATCAATCCCCAGTTCTCTACAGGCAGTTACAACGGAACGAACGATTTGCGACCCCTGTTCATGCCCTTTGACACGATTCATCATTTTTTTTTTAGCCCATCTGCCGTTACCATCCATAATGATGGCCACATGGGAGGGAAGCGCTGCAGAATTAAGAATCACATCTTGTCTTGAGTTAGACTTCAAGAATTTCCTTTTCTTTTTTTGCAAAAATTTCGTCTAACCGCTTAATATTTTCATCAGTGGCTTCCTGGACCTGCTTTTGAGCCTTAAAGCTGTCATCCTCTGAAATATCTCCTTCCTTTTGAAGGTCTTTTAACATTTCGTTGGAATCTCTCCGGATATTTCGAATCGCCACTTTATAATCTTCGCAGATCTTGGCCACACTTTTTACAATCTCTTTTCGTCTCTCTTCGGTCAAAGGGGGTATGGATATCCTGATTAATTTACCATCGTTAGAGGGTGTCAAACCCAGGTTGGCTTTCAAGATCGCCTTTTCAACTTCATTTATTACACTGACATCCCATGGCTTTACAGCAATAAGTCTGCTTTCAGGGATGGATACAGTGGCCATTTGCGGCAAGGGTGTCTGAGTGCCATAGTAATCAACTTTAACCCCATCAAGTATTGCCTGGGATGCCCTGCCGGTACGAACTTTTGATAATTCTTTCTCAAAAGCTTTTTCCGATTTACCCATTCTTTCTTTGGTTTCTTGGAGCACTTCATTTATCATAACAATCCATCCTCACTTAATGGTTACTTATTTGTTATAAATCCGAGTACCAATAGCCTGACCACTTACCGCCTTAAAAATATTATCTTCCTTATGAAGATCAAAAACCTGAACCGGCAAATCATGTTCCATTGCAAGGGAAATAGCGGTCATATCCATTACATGAAGTTGTTTTTCAATGACCCTCATATATGATAATTCATCAAACATAACCGCATCATCATGAACCACCGGGTCTTTATCATAGACGCCATCCACCTGGGTGGCCTTAAAAAGAATCTGAGCACGGGTTTCATGTGCTCTTAATACAGCCGCCGTATCCGTTGTGAAATATGGATTTCCCGTACCGGCTGCAAAAATAACCACCCGATTCTTTTCAAGATGCCGAATGGCTTTTCTGAGGATAAACGGCTCTGCAATCCTGTCCATTTGAATAGCAGACTGCACCCGTGTTGGAACATCACATTTTTCAAGGGCATCACAAAGAGCCAGACTGTTTATAACCGTGGCCAGCATTCCCATATTATCTGCAGAAGTTCTATCCATACCGGCAGAACTTCCTGCAATACCCCTGAATATATTTCCACCACCTACAACAATGGAAATCTGCACATTAAGGCGGTAAACTTTTGCAATTTCTGCCGCAACATAATGAATCATTTCAGGGGTAATACCAAAGCCCTGATTTCCCATCAGGGCTTCTCCGCTCAGCTTAATTAAAACCCGTTCAAACTCCGGCTCTTTGCTCAAGATTTTATTCTCCTATCTGGAAACGTACAAATCTTTTTACCTGAATATTTTCACCCATGCTACCAATCGTCTCTTTTAATAAATCCGTAATGGTTTTCTGGGGATCTTTTATATACGGTTGACTCATGAGACAGATATCTTTATAAAATTTTCCTACCTTACCCTCGACAATTTTATCAATCATATTCTCGGGTTTACCTTGTTCAAGCATTTGTGCCCGAAAAATGTCTCTTTCCTTTTCAACGATTGCCGGATCAATATCTTCAGGATTCAGGCCTGCAGGATTTGCTGCGGCAATATGCATGGCAATATCTTTTACAAAGTTTTGAAAATTTTCTGTTTTCGCAACAAAATCAGACTCACAATTCACCTCGACAAGAACGCCCAGTTTGGCACCGGTATGAATATAAGAATAAATAATCCCCTCGGAAGTTGACCGTCCAAGTCTTTTAGCCGCTTTCGCAAGTCCTTTTTTTCTCAAAAGCACCACTGCTTTTTCCATATCACCTTCTGCATCAGCAAGAACTCTTTTACAGTCCATTATGCCCGAACCTGTTGCTTCACGAAGCTCTTTTACCATAGCTGCGGAAATTTGCACCATTTTATTTTACTCCTTCTTCTTTACTTAAATCGGCTGCTTTTGTCTCTTCAACTGGTGCTGTTCTTCTCTTAATCTTTTCAACAACAGGACCGTCCGTGCCATCGGAAACAACCTCAATCGATGTTTTTTCATCAGAAAAATCTTTACTTTCTACCGCACCTTTTTTATCGGATTCTGCCTTTTGTTTTTCATCATAAAATGCCCTTCCCTCAATGCAGGCATCTGCAATACGGGAAGCAAAAAGGCGGATGGCTCTAATGGCATCATCATTACCCGGAATAACGTAATCAATATCATCAGGATCACAGTTTGTATCGACAACAGCAATAATTGGAATTCCAAGCCGCTTGCCCTCTTTCACTGCAATGGCTTCATTTTTAGGATCAATCACAAAAATTGCCCCCGGCAATTTTTTCATATGACTGATACCGCCAATGGCAAACTCCAGCTTTGTTTTTTCTTTGAGCATTTGTCCCTGCTCTTTTTTGGGATAATTTTCAAGAGTTCCGTCGTTTTCGATTGAATTTAAGAAATGAAACCGGGTGATATTATTCTTAATGGTTTGAAAATTGGTTAACATCCCGCCAAGCCACCGATTCTGGACATAGAACTGTTCAGCACGATTTGCTTCTTCATAGATCGCCTCGGATGCCTGCTTTTTTGTACCGACAAAAAGGACATCCTGACCATTGGCAGCCACGCTTCTGATAAAGTCATGGGCTGTTTTAAAGAGTTTTACAGTTTGCTGCAAATCAATAATGTAAATTCCGTTTCTCGCTCCAAAGATATATTTTTTCATCTTTGGGTTCCAGCGTTTGGTCTGATGCCCGAAATGCACACCCGCTTCCAAAAGTTCTCTAATTGTAATGTGAGCCATTTGTTCTCCAAAATTAATTAATGGTTTTTATCCACCATTCAGATCATCCTTAAAATTCAACTTTTCCCAAAGCACCTGATTTTCAAGTCCCTGAATGTGAGTTTTTACTATCTAACAAAATCTTTATTTATATATCAAAAAAAAAAAAATTAATCAATTGATTTTTTAATTAAAACTACCCGGTTATGCCCTGCCAAATCCCTTATGAATTCAATGGATTGATACTGAGGATATCGGTTTGAAATATTTCGAATCTCTTCCTTTTGATCAAACCCCATTTCAAGTAAAAGCATCCCCTCTGGAACAAGATGGCGATGAGCGCCATCTAAAATGGATCTCAAACAAGCAAGCCCGTCCCTGCCGCCATCAAGCGCAAGCATGGGCTCAAACTGCTTTATTTCAGGCTGCAGGGTTTGAATATCACTGGTCGGAATATAGGGGGGATTTGAAACAATCAGATCAAATCGAGACGTTTTTCTTAATGATGAAAACCAGTCACCGGCACAAAAACAAATCTTGTCACTAATTATTTTTGGAACGATCTTTTCAGCATTTTTTTTTGCAATTGCCAGTGCTCTCACAGAAATATCGCTGGCAAAATACAGATGGCCAGGAGCTGCTTTTGCCAAAGAAACGATAATCGCCCCGGAACCTGTTCCTAACTCAAGAACGGTTTTGGGAGAACCGCTGTCTTTCCCGATGTTTAATATTTTTAATGCTTCTTCAACAATGGTTTCCGTATCAGGCCGTGGAATCAAAACATCGCCTGCCACCTTAAAATTAGATTCAAAGAACCCTTTTTCTCCAATGATATATGCGGCGGGCTCGTTTTGGATTCTTCTTTTAATTAACACTTTAAAATCGGATAATTCATTTTTTTGAAGGGGGCGATCATACTGAAGATAAAGATCAAGCCGCTTTATGCCAAGACTATGAGCAAGCAGCATTTGGGCTGTCAACCTGGGGCTGTCAATGGAATGATCTTTAAAATAAAATTCCGTCCAGGAAAGAATCTTATTGATGGTCCAATCATTGGAGTTGTTTTTTGACAATTTTTTCAGGCAATTTCCTTTAATGCCTGTGTCTGGTTATATATCTTCAGCGCATCAATAATTTCTTGAATATTCCCTTCCATAATACTATCCAGCTTATATAGCGTAAGACCAATCCGATGATCTGTCATTCGCCCTTGCGGAAAATTGTAGGTTCTAATTCTGCCGCTTCTATCCCCTGTGCCGACCTGTCCTTTCCTCTCCGCTGCACGTTTTCCTTCTTCCTCCCTGACCTTGGCATTAAGGATACGGGACTTCAGAACGCCCATGGCTTTGGCCTTATTTTTATGCTGGGATTTCTCATCCTGACATGTGGCTGTAACGCCGGTTGGCACATGGGTAATCCGGACCGCAGAATCTGTTGTATTGACCGACTGACCGCCAGGTCCCGAAGACCTGAATACATCAATTTTAAGGTCCGCAGGATTGATATCAACATCGATATCTTCAGCCTCCGGAAGAACCGCTACAGTGACAGCAGAGGTATGAACCCTTCCCTGGGCCTCTGTTTCAGGCACTCGCTGGACACGATGGGTGCCGCTTTCATATTTAAAATTGCTGAATGCACCCTTCCCTCGCACCAGAAATACGATCTCCTTAAACCCGCCCGAACTGGAATCATTTTTCTCAACAACTTCCAGGATCCAGTTTTTGGACTCCGTATACCTTGAGTACATTCTAAACAAGTCGCCGGTAAAAATACCTGCCTCTTCGCCGCCGGTCCCTGCCCGGATCTCAAGGAGAACATTTTTATCATCCCTGGGGTCTTTTGGCATCAACAGAAGATTGAGGTGTGATTTTATGGATTCAATTTTTGCGTCAAGACTCGGGATCTCCTCTTTGGCCATGGCCCGTATTTCAAGGTCAGTATCCTTTAAAAGTTCCTTTGCTTCTTTCAGTTCCGCCAAAAGCCCTTCATAATCTCTGAACACCGGAACAATTTTATTGAGTTCCCCATGTTCTATCAGATAGTCCTGATACTTTTTTTGATCGTTAATAACGGCCGGATCACTCAAAAGCTGCTCTAACTTAATGAATCTTTCTTCAAGACCTTTTAATTTTTCTATCATCATTCAAAAACTCAAAAGGGGCTCTTTTGTCAAGACCCCTTTTTAATTACAAATTATTCAAACGTGTTAAATCAGTTTTGTCGCGTCAAAGCCTGCATATTTCCTTTTGAAACGATCAATTCTTCCGGCAGTATCAACCAACTTTTGTTTTCCGGTAAAAAATGGATGACACTGAGAACAAATTTCCACTTTAATATTCTCTTTTGTTGATCCAACTTCAAATGTCGCACCACAGGCACAAGAAGCTGTAGATCTTGTGTATTTTGGATGTATTTCTTTTTTCATTTGTCTTAAAACTCCTTACCATGCCATATCTTTGGCAATTATTTAATCTTAACTTATGAATTCATTAATTCAAGAAACGCTTTATTATCCTTTGTTCCTTGCATTTTTTCAAGTAAAAACTGCATACTGTCAACAGAATTTAAACTTGACAACAATTTTCTTAAGATCCACACACGGTTCAAAACCACTGGATCAAGCAATAATTCTTCTTTCCTTGTACCTGATTTGTTCATATCAATGGCAGGGAAAACTCTTTTATCAGCAAGTTTTCTATCCAGAACAAGTTCCATATTGCCAGTGCCTTTAAATTCCTCGAATATAACTTCATCCATACGACTTCCCGTATCAACCAGTGCGGTTGCGATAATGGTCAGGCTACCGCCATCTTCGATATTTCTTGCTGCACCGAAAAATCTTTTGGGTCTGTCAAGGGCGTTTGAATCCACACCACCGGATAAAATTTTGCCGGATGGTGGCATGACTGAATTATATGCCCTTGCAAGCCTTGTGATACTGTCAAGCAAAATCACAACATCCTGGCCCTGCTCAACAATTCTTTTGGCCTTTTCAATGACCATCTCAGCTACCTGAACATGACGTTCTGATGGTTCATCAAAAGTTGAACTGACCACTTCGGCATCAACATTTCGTGCCATATCCGTCACTTCTTCGGGGCGCTCATCAATCAGAACAATCATCAAGATGACCTCCGGGTGGGCGTTAACGATGCTATTGGCGATATTCTGCAACAGCATGGTTTTACCAGCTTTAGGCGGAGACACAATCAAACCGCGCTGACCAAACCCTATGGGCGACATCAAGTCGATTACTCGCATGGAGTAATTATCTGATTCAGCTTCAAGATTCATTTTTCGCTCAGGATAAAGGGGCAACAAATTATCAAAAAGAATGGTTTCCGCAGCAAGTTCCGGATTTTTAAAATTAACGGCTTCCACTTTCAGTAATGCAAAGTACCGCTCAGAATCTTTGGGCTGTCGAACCTGACCGGAGATTGTATCACCGGTTCTTAAAGTAAACCTTCGAATCTGTGAAGGAGAGACATAGATATCATCAGGACCGGGAAGATAATTATATCCGGGAGCCCTTAAAAATCCAAAACCATCCGGGAGAATTTCAAGCGTACCTTCACCATAAACCTGTCCACTCTCCTCAATGTTTGCCTGAAGCAAGGCAAAAATTAATTCCTGTTTTTTAAGGCCGCTGATCCCTTTAATTTTGTATTCCTTAGCAAGTTTGGTCAACTCACTGATCTTCATCTTATTTAATCTTACAAGGTTCATTCATTCTCCCAAATTTGTTTTATTATTTTTTGCAGGCTAAAGCTTGTTATTTGAAATGTACCTTTTTGAAGTCTGAAACCCAAAATGCTGTGAAAAAACAGTCAGATATTTTAAAATTCCTTATTGAACGTTTGATTAATAAGGGAAAAATATCACGTTGTCAAGAATTCTTTTTGGATTTTGTTAAAGAGATTGTCAACAGATTCAAAGAGTTCAGATCTTTTCCCCTCGTTGAGAATAACATGATCCGCCCTTGTCATTTTATCTTCCTGGGACAGTTGAAGATCCAGTATCTTTTGGGCATCTTTCTTTGTAACATTATCCCGATCAGAAATTCTTTTGATAAGGTCCATATCCTTTGCCATGACAGCAATCGTGACATCAAACTGTTCCTCCATGCCTAATTCAAACAATAAAGGCACCTCGACGACCACCGCTTTTTTATCCTCAGCCTCTGCATTTTCTATCTGAGAAACCATTTCTTTGATAATTTGAGGATGTAAAATGTTTTCCATTTTTTGCCGCAGCAATACATCATTCACAATGATATTTCGCAGCGTTGCCCTGTCCAGCGTTCCCTCTCTTCGGACCACCTTTTGGCCAAACAATTCAACTATCTTTTCAAAAGCTTCCTCTCCAGGTTCCACAACATGCCTTGCAATCACATCACAATCCAAAGTGACCAGGCCAATCTCTTTAAACCTCTGACATACAAGGCTCTTTCCTGAACCTGCCGATCCTGTGACTGCAATCCTTAAAATTTTCATATCATTTATAATATTAATGTTCTGTGTATTATTTTAACCCGGCCGCATAGATATTGACTTATAATACAGTTTTATGATAATTTTCAAGCCCGTTTTTAATAATAATTGAAAGGATGTAATTGTGGAAAGAACATTATCAATCATCAAGCCCGATGGCGTTGCAAAAAACGTAATTGGTGAAGTCATCAAACGGTTTGAAGCCGATGGTATTCAAATTGCTGCCATGAAAATGATTCAGCTTACAAAAACACAGGCCAAAGGATTTTATGCGGTTCATAAAGACCGTCCTTTTTTTGACAGTCTGACGGATTTTATGACTTCAGGACCTATAGTTGTCATGGTTCTTGAAGGAAAAAATGTGATTGCAAAAAACAGGAAGCTCATGGGGGCTACTAATTTTGAAGATGCGGAAGACGGCACCATCAGAAAAGATTATGCGACAAATATAGAAAAAAATGTTGTGCATGGGTCTGATGCACCTGAAACAGCCGCTTTTGAAATTGGATATTTTTTCAATGCTCTTGAAATCCAGGAAAAATAATCCCCACCATTAAACAAACCTGAATCCGCAGCCTGTAATTGAATTTTATGGCTGCGGATTTTTATTGTCCAGAGTTTCATGATTCATTTTCCCTGTTTTATGACCATCAATATCAATACTGGTATGCGCAAATCCAATCTCTTGAAATTCCGTTGATATCTTTTGCCTGATATCACTATTCAATATCCTGTCTACCCGCCCGGGTTCAACTTCAATCCTGGCTGTTTTCCCATGGCATCTCACCCGCACCTGAGCAAATCCCAAATCCTGTAGAAAAAATTCTGCTTTATCAACCATACTGATATTTTTTGCTGTTATCTTTTCATGATAGGGGATCCTTGTTGCCAGACAGGATTGGGAAGGCTTATTCCATGTTTCAAGTCCCCATTGTCGTGACTGCAGCCGGATATCCGATTTTGTATAATTCGCATCCACCAGAGGAGAATAGAAGCCAAGCTCTTTTGCCGCCTTCAATCCAGGTCTAAAGTCTTTTAAATCATCCAGGTTTACGGCATGAACCAAAGAGTTAACACCCAATTTTACAGCCGTTTCTTTTATCAGTGAAAACATTTGTTTTTTACAATGATAACACCGCTCTAAAGTATTGCGAACCACATCTGTATTTTCAAGAATATCCACATCAAGACAGATATGCTCAACTCCCAGTAAACGGACGATTCTCTTTGCAAACTCAATCTCCCTTTCCGGAACAAATTGTGAAGAAACGGTAATGGCAACCAAATTCTGCGAATTTATTTTTTTTGCCGCTGCCAGCAGAAAACTACTGTCAACCCCTCCTGAAAAAGCCACTGCAAATGGAAGCAGTTCTCGTAATCTTTTTTCAAGATCTTTAAACTTTTTATTGGAATTCATTCTAATGTATATACCATACTCCACCTGCCTTTAACAAACCCGGAGCCCAAGATAATTCTTGACTAAATAGCAGGCATAATATATATAGCCCACTTATTTGCTGGGTGATCGTCCAATGGCAGGACTACGGACTCTGACTCCGTCAATTAAGGTTCAAATCCTTATCACCCAGCCACTTAAAAGACAAAGGTTTTCAAAAATAAATCGCTCCCCACACAATGTCCAATTTTCAAAAATAAAAGAAAAAAGTTTGAAATTCCAATCATGTCAAAGAGCAAACCGAGGAGAATTGAGAAGCAAACTACAGGCAGCAAGCATTGGTTTGACTTTTAAGATGGACTTCTTAGTATATATCAAATGAAGCCAGGCCTTTTAAGTGTGTTAATCAATCAAAATAAACATTCGAGACATGTTAAGCAAAACTTTATTAGGAAACCACTGTGGTTAAAACAAAAATAAAAATAAGATCTAAATATGTGCCTGCTGGCATCAGTATCATGTATGAGGATCGGGACATCATTGTCATTGATAAGAGCTCAGGTCTTTTGAGCGTTAAAGCGAAGTACGAAAAAGAAAAAACAGCTCATCAATTGCTTATAAATTATGTTAGAAAAGGCAATCCAAGGGCAAAGGCCAACCTGTTTGTTATACATCGTTTGGATCGTGAGACCTCTGGAGTGTTGGTCTTTGCTAAAAGTTTCAAGATCCGTGAGAAATTTGCAAGCCAGTGGGGTAATGTAGAAAAAAAATACCTGGCTATCGTTCATGGTAATTTAACAAAAAAAAATGGAGTTATTGAGTCTTATCTTGCTGAAGGAGAAGATTATCTGATGCACTCTGTCGAGAACCCAGAAGAAGGAAAGCTGGCCAAAACTAAATATACGGTAAAAAATGAATCTAAGAACTATAGTATATTGGAAATTGATCTTTTAACGGGCAAAAAAAATCAAATCCGTGTTCACTTGTCCGAACTTGGGCATCCCATTGTCGGTGATTTAAAGTATAGTGAGAACGAGAGGGGCCGTTTGGGCTTACATGCTTTTTCGATCAAATTTAAACACCCCTTTAATAATGAAGAAATGGAGTTTGAAACTAAAATACCCGAATTTTTTACAAATTATTTTAAGCCCCAGGGCGAAGTCGGGGCTTACAAACAGCCGCGATACTGATGTATAGATAGTCCACAGCATGAAATTTTAAAGATACCGAAGCAAATCGAAACAGTTTTTCGTAGAAACTTGAGGGCATATTCATGCAAGTAAACTTGACGGTTAGGGTTGTGGGCCGGTCCAACTTCTGGTATGGCTTTGGGTAAGATTTGAATCTAAAATAGAACTGTAATTCGTATGGAGGTGTTGAAAATGGTCATATCTGAATATCACTCCATTGTTGTCATGCCGAAGATTGAAACGCCTTACCCCACCATCCTGGAATTTTTAACAAACCGATTTCCAGCTGTCGGCCCGGACATCTGGGAAACCAGGATCCATTCAAAAAAAGTTCTGGCCGAGACGGGGAAGCCAATCTCTTTTACCACGCCCTACACCCCATTAAAAAGATTGTATTATTTCAAAGAGGTGGAAACGGAAGTGATCATTCCCTTTAGTGAACGAATCATCTTCTGCAATGAAGAACTGCTGGTGGCCTGTAAACCCCATTTCTTGCCCGTGATCCCCGCAGGGCCGTATGTGAACGAGTGTCTGCTTCACCGCCTTAAAAAAACAACCGGAAACAAGGAACTTTCACCTATCAACCGGATCGATCGGGAAACAGCCGGCCTTGTTTTGTTTTCAATGAACAAAAAAAATAGGGGCCGATACCAGAAACTTTTTATGGACGGGAAAGTGGAAAAAACCTATGAGGCAGTGGCCCATTATGACCCTGTTCAAAAATTATCGTCATGGATCGTGGAAAACCGGCTTGTCACAGGGGAGCCCTGGTTCAGGATGAAAACAGTGCCGGGCAGGCCCAATGCTGTTTCAAAAATATCCCTTGTCAGGTCTGGAAAAAATCGAGCACTTTTCCGATTGTGCCCGGCAACCGGTAAAAAGCATCAATTGCGACTGCATCTGAGCGGATTGGGCTTTCCTATCCTCAATGATCGGTATTACCCGAATCTTCTGCCCAAGGAAAAATTAACCTTTTCAGACCCGCTTCAGCTGCTTGCCCGAAAGATACAATTTACTGATCCAGTATCGCTCAAATCAATAAGCTATGAATCTGAACGTCAGCTGGTGGAGGTATAGCAGGGGTTCTTGCAAAATAGATCTATATCAGTTTGATTAATTCAGCCCCATTCCAATTACAAGGCCAACAGCAATGCCAAGGCCGATAAATATTGACCCTACAACAATTCCAACGGCAATGTTGTTGTCTGACAATAGCTTTGATGTATCAAAGGGTGTAAGTTTATCAAATAGCTTAAACCCCAAAAGCATAAATACAAGTGTAAGGATCACACCGAAAATTGCATATAAAAAATTTGCCATTATGATTCCGGCTTCCATTATTTTAACACTCCTTTTACCTTATTTATTTTATCCACATATCCAATTGTTTCTTTACTGTGTTTGCCAGTTATATTAATTAGATTCTTTTTAATAGATGACCATATATTTGGATCCAACCCTTTGCTTTTAGCAATCTTTTGGGTTTTAAGAATATTGCCTTTCCCTGCATTATATGAACCAAACATAAATGCAAGCCTGTCCATGAAAGGCCTTTTTGCCTTCCATAGCTTCCAGATACTCCGATCATAATAAATACCCGCTGCAATATTCCATTTTGGCTGTAAAGCACTCCCTTTTATTGAAGGGTGTTTATACTTAATCTCTTCAAATGTTTTTGGCATTATCTGCATAATGCCTTTTGCACCTACATGAGATTTTGCATCAGAATTCAGATTGGATTCTGCAATAGCTTGGGATTTAAAGTATCTCCAGTCAAAGCCTGGTCCAAAACAGTGTTTACTATATTTTTTAAAATACGAATCATATTTGGTGACTCTATTGTAACGTTCATACCCAAATGAAGATATTGGGCAAAACAAAAGTAATATCAAAAATATTAATATATATTTTAAAAAATGCTGCATCAAAAAAGATTACCACATAAATAGCAGCTTGAACAGCTATACAAATCTGACTCAAAGATAATTTTTGAATTGGAATGTGTCAATAAAAATGAGTTGCGAAACATCCTGACGTGGTATAAGAAAGGTTATCCCATCTGTTTGAATGGCTTGAACTTAACAAAGAATGGAAAAAAAATGAGCGGATTTATAGTAACATTTCCCGGCAATAAAAAAATCGATGTTGCCTTTAACAATTTTAAAATTAACACCGACCAGTCCAAAGAGAATGGAGGAGATGAGACCGCACCCGAACCATTTGATATTTTCATCGCTTCTTTAGGCGCCTGCGCCGGAATCTATGCAAAATCCTTTTGTGATGTAAGAAAACTTTCTACAGATGGCATGCATATTTTTAGTGAGGTCTTTTTCAAAGAAGGACAAAAACTCATGGACCAGGTCAATATTACCCTCCATGTCAACCAGGGCTTCCCTGAAAAATATATCAAACCGATTATAAAAGCCATGAACGGGTGTTCGGTTAAAAATCAACTTCACCCGGATATAAAAACCAGTACGGCTGTGGTTTATCCAGAATAATAATTCTGGGTCCAATTATTAAATTGTTTTAATATTTTTTTCCTTATTCATTCTCTCAATACTGATGATGGCATGTTCTTTTACATTAGAAATATGCTGTTTTAAAACTCTGACCGCGCCAGCAAGATTGGAATCAGCAATATAGTCATATAATTTGATATGTTCTGAATCAACGGTATCCATAGGGGTTACAAAAAGGATATTACCCCGGTATTTAAGATATAAAAGATCAAAAAGCGATTTTAAGGTATTGATTTGTATCGTGCATCCTGAAAGTGTTGCAAGGGCAAGATGAAATTCCATATCCCTTAAAAGCCGTTCTTTTAAATAAATATCTCTTACAGCATCAAGATGGCCGTCCAGAGCTTTTTTCAATATTTTAAACCCTTTTCCATCAATTTGGGATATGGTTTTGGGTAAGAGTGAGGTTTCGATTAATTCCCTGAATTCATATATCTCTGTGATTTCTTTTAGACTGATATTTTCCGTATAATATCCACGATTGGGTTCATGTCGGACAAGACCTTGATATTCCAGCCGCTTTAATGCCTGGATAACCGGTGTTGTGCTCATTTTAAGGCGGTTTGCGAGATCACCATAGGATATCTTCTGTCCCGGTATAATTTCATTTAAAAAAAACATCCGGCGAATACCCATATACGCTTCCTGGGTAAAATCATCTTTGGTCTTTTTCTTTTGCTTTATTTTTTTTTCCATAATTTAAATAAATATACCAAGCTTGAGATAAAATCAATTATAAAATCAGATATAAAATCAGATTATGCTTGACAGACAAATTGCAAAAAGATACTAACCCATAGATCTAATCAAATATTTGATCAGATCTATAAAAAGTTAAAAAATATTTTTATTAAACTCAGGGAGAAAAAAATGGCTTTGTCATTTATGGAAGGAAATGAGGCACTTGCCAGAGGTGCCATTGCTGCGGGGTGTAATTTTTTTGCCGGTTACCCCATCACACCGGCAACAACAATCTTTAACATTATGCTGAGTATGCTGGCCCCCAAAGGCGGTATTGGCATTCAAGGGGAGGATGAAATCGCATCCATGGGATATTGCATCGGCGCATCCATGGCAGGCAAAAAAGTAATGACCGCAACATCCGGCCCTGGTATCAGCCTTTACAGCGAACAGCTTTCCTTTGCCATTGGCAGTGAAATTCCTTTGGTGATTGCAGATGTGCAGCGTCTGGGACCTTCCACCGGTTCAGCAACCCGCGGGGCAGACAGTGATATCCAATTTTTAAGATGGGGCAGCACCAGCGGCGTGCCAGTGATCGTGCTGGCGCCCAAAGATGCGCTTGACTGCTATATTCTTACCATCCATGCCTTTAACTACGCTGAAGAATTCAGATGTCCTGTTTTTATCGCTTCCAATAAAGAAATCGGGATGACCCGAGAAAGCTTTGATCTTGATTCCGTCACCCTTCCCCCTATTGTTGAAAGGAAACAATTTTCAGGCGATACGTATCTGCCGTTTGAAGCAGAGTCGGATGCAGCGCCGCCATTTCTTCCCATCGGCAGCAAAACCCTTGTCAGGCAAACATCTTCCACCCATGGACCGGACGGCTATATCACCATTGATCCTGACGTTATTGCCCAGAATCAGGCAAGGCTGAGAGAAAAAATTCATAGCAAAACCCTTGAAAAAAAAGGAAATCCTGTCTCCACATTAAGCCTTAAAACCCTGTGGCCCGTACCGAAAGAAGTATTAATGGAAACAGCAAAACCGTTTAACCGAATTATTGTCATTGAAATGAACCTGGGTCAGTATATTAATGAAATAAGGCGAATTCTTTGTGATAAAAAAGTGGAATTTTATGGTCAAATGAACGGTGTTTTGATCCCCCCTGCAAAGATTATGGAGGTTGTTGAAAATGAATAGTTATTTGAATAAAACCAGGCCTCTTGTCTTTTGTCCCGGATGCACCCATGAAAAAATTACCAAAAGCCTTGATAAAGCCTTCATCAATTTAAACCTT
>JAFCZY010000130.1 GCA_019314105.1 Deltaproteobacteria bacterium | reverse complement strand
CCGGACAAGGCAGATGGTTGATGTTGGTGCCCAGCTGTCCACAAAGCTGATTAAAATATTCAATCCCAATAATGAATTTGCAGATAAAACCAAGCATGAAATCATCCCGAAACTTGAATATATCTTCATTCTAAACGTCATTCAAGACGATCTGCCCTCTTTTGATGCTCTGGACAGGATTGCAGAACAAAATCTTCTTACCTGGTCTCTTACCAACAACTTCACTTCCAAAAAATCGAGGATAACCCCTAAAGGAAAAGAGATAACAACCTACCGCGATGTTGCCTATATTAAACTTTACCAAAGCTATGATATCAAAAAGAAAAGAGATGATGAATCAAGGCCGTTTTCAGATATCACCCTTGATATGGAGCTGAATCCAAATGACTTTATTTCCCTTGACTTGGATCTTTCCTGGTCCCCCTATGACAACCATTTTAAAGCCTTAAATATCGGGAACACCCTGCAAGACAACAGGGGAGACGCCTTAAGAACAGAATACCGATATACATTCAATGTATCAGAATCTTTGTATTCAAAAATTGATGTTAGCCTGACAGATGAATTAACCGCCTATTACTCCATTGAAAAAAATCTAAGGGAAGAAAAGACCGTGGAAACACAGGCAGGACTTTCCTTGAAAAAATCCTGCTGGGCCTTTAATCTTTATTTTTCAGAATCAGATGGCGAACAGAGTATTGCCTTTCTCATCAATCTTCATGGAATATACACTCATATTGTTAAAAAAAAAATCGAAGTATTTTTGCCCAAAACAAAACAAAAAAGTCGACGGAAAGATAGAAACCTCATGATAGAAGTTCCGCTTTTCCCGGGATATGTTTTTGTAAAATCAACCGTTAACCCTGATGACCAGCTAAATATTTTAAAAACGATCGGGGCCGTCAAATTATTGGGCAATCGATTCGGACCGGTCCCCGTGCCCGGGGCACAGATCGAATCCTTAAAAATCCTGACCAGTGCCAACACGGACCTGATTACAGGAACAAATATCCGCATAAAAAAAGGCGACCCTGTGATAATTTTAGAAGGTCCTATGGCGGGAGTAAAAGGTGAGTTTACAAGATATAAGGGAAAAGGACGGGTTGTTATCAAAATAGAGGTGCTAGGGCAATATGCCGGGGTTGAAGTTCAGGAGGATAATGTTGAAAAACTCCCTGACGTATTGGCATAACTCCTTGACTTTTTATCAAATTTTAATTAAAACCGTTAAAAAATGGTAAGATGGCATCATTCACCATAGAAAGAGGAAATATGAATAAACTTGAATTGATTTCGACATTAAAAAAAAGGGCACACCTGACAAAATCCGAAGCTTCAGAGGTCATTAAAATATTTTTTGACTCACTTTCCGATTCATTTGTCAAAGGTGAAAGGGTTGAAATAAGGGGATTTTGTAGCTTTCATATAAAAGGGTACAAAAGCTATACAGGCCGAAACCCGAAAACCGGTCAGAAAGTCACTATTCCTCCCAAACGGCTCCCGTTTTTCAAATGCGGAAAAGAACTAAAGGAGCGGGTGGATTATTAACACATGGGGGTTGATCAAACCATGTCTGATTTTGATCAAATGCAATACCAAGCTAAAAGTGTATCCGAGTTGACACACATCATTCAGGCAAAAAAAATTCCCAATGCCCTTCTTTTCTATGGAAATGAGAATACAGGAAGAAAAGAAGCGGCATTTTTATTTGCAAAGGGGTGTAATTGTTTGGAAGGAACGGGGCTTGCCTGTAACAATTGCAAATCCTGTCGTAAAATTGATGCAAAAAGCCACCCCGATATCCTGTGTATCGACCATTTAGAAGGTAAAAAAATAATTTCCATATCCCAGATTCGCGAAATGGGATTAAAAATTTCATCTAAGCCCAATGAGGCCAAATACAGAATGGTATTGATTTTGAATTCAGATCTGATGAATCGGCAGGCCCAGAACGCCGTGTTAAAAATGCTCGAAGAACCGCCTGACAAAACATTTTTCATTCTTATTGCAGAGAAGATGTCTTTGCTTGTTCCAACCCTTATTTCAAGATGCCGTAAAATCAGATTTAAACCATTGACCGACAAGCACATTGAACACTGTCTGATCAATGAATTCAAGGTTGACAAACAACTGGCCGTCATTGCATCAAAAACTGCCGATTCCGATCTTAAAAAAGCAATGATGTATTTAAATTTGAAGCAAACTGATGAAGCAAAAGATGTTGACTGGATCAAAAGAAGGGAGTGGTTGCTTAACGCCCTTGTAAACATCATTAAAACAGATACAAATAACTGCATATCAAAGGGGTTGATGCTGTCCCAAAAGTTAAGCATGGATCCCGACCTTATCGATGATGCCATTACCATTATGAAAACATTTTTCCGGGATTTAATGATTTTTAAACTTCACCCAAAAAAAATAGTTAATCTTGATTTTTTTGACACTTTTACAGATATTAGTCAGAGGGTTGAAACAAAAAAAATCCCCGACTGGGTCAAATATCTTTATGAAACAGAAAAAAGAATCGCATCAAACTGTACACTGAGATTAACCTTGGATAAATTTTTCCTTAAAATTGTTACTGACAAAGGAAACTTGATTTATGATTAAAGTGACGGGTGTTAAATTTAAAACAGCAGGAAAAATATATGATTTTAAAAGCGATGCTTTTGTACTGAAAGAGGGTGACGCTGTAATCGTAGAAACTGAGCAAGGCCTTGGGTTCGGCAGAATTGCCATCCCACCTGTTGAAGTCGAACATGTTGGAAAAAAGTTAAAACAGATTGTCCGTGTTGCCTCCAAAGAAGACTTTCTAAAAAGAGAAGAGCTGAAAAAACTTGAAAAAAGAGCCTTCGATTTTTGCATCCAACGCATCAATGATTTAAATCTTTTCATGAACCTGTTCAGTGTTGAAAGTACATTTGATCATAACAAATTGACTTTTTTCTACACGGCTGACGGCAGAATTGATTTCAGAGAACTCATCAAACTTCTGGTAAAAGAATTCAATATCCGGATTGAAATGCGCCAGGTCGGAATTCGCAATCTTTCAAAACATTGCGGTGGTATTGGTAAATGTGGGAGGGAGCTTTGCTGTTCCTCTTTTATGCATACGTTTGAACCGGTGTCCATTAAAATGGCAAAAGAACAGGGGCTGTCATTAAATCCCACGAAAATTTCCGGGGTTTGCGGCAGGTTAATGTGCTGTCTGACCTTTGAAAATGAAACCTATAAAAGCCTTAAACGCGGGATGCCCAAATTAGGGAAAAAAATTACAATAAAAGAAGGGAAAGGGAAAGTTGTCCGACAAAATATATTGAAAGAGGTCGTCACTATTCGTTTAGAAGATAATACCGAAATAAAAAAAACCATCCAGCAACTGACTAACTCAATCACGGAATCTACAAAATAATGAAACCAAAAAAACAATTTTTTACAACCCCCATATATTATGTCAATGCCAAACCCCATCTGGGGCATGCATACACCTCCATTGCTGCTGATGTTGCAACGAGATTCAAACAGATAGATGATTATGAAACCTTTTTTCTGACAGGAACGGATGAACACGGAGATAAAATTGTCCAGGCCGCCCAAAAACAGGAAACAACACCAAAAGAATATGCTGACAATATCAGCCAACTTTTTCAGGATCTATTGCCAATATTAAATGTCAAAAACAATCACTTTATCCGAACGACAGACCCCGGCCATATCCAAGTGGTTAAAGATATCCTTTCAAAAATTTATGACTCAGGAGATATCTACTTTTCAAGCTATGAGGGCCTTTATTGTTTCGGCTGTGAACGATTTTATCAGGAAAGAGAACTTGTTAATGGCAAGTGCCAGGATCATGGTGTCGAACCTGAGCTCATCAAAGAATCCAATTATTTTTTTAAAATGAGCAACTACCAGGAATGGCTCATCAACCACATCAAAACCCATCCTGATTTTATCCAGCCTGCACAGTACAAGAATGAAATTCTTTCTTTTCTAAAGGACCCCCTGGAAGACCTTTGCATTTCCCGTCCGAAATCCCGATTGACCTGGGGGATTACCCTGCCTTTTGATGAAGATTATGTCACCTATGTCTGGTTTGATGCCCTTGTAAATTACATTTCAGCGTTGGGATATCCTGATGGCAAGCTCTTTAAAAAATTCTGGCCGGGTGCCCGTCATTTTGTGGCCAAAGACATTATCAAACCCCATGGAATTTACTGGCCTATTATGCTGAAAGCTGCCGGTATCCAAATTTATAATGGATTAAATGTCCATGGGTTCTGGAACGTTAAAGGCAGTAAAATGTCAAAAAGTATCGGCAATGTCACCGATCCCGTCCAGGTGACAAATAAATACGGGATTGATCCGTTCAGGTACTTTCTAATGAGGGAAATGGTCTTTGGCCTGGATGCCAATTTCACAGAAGAAACCATTGTATCAAGAATCAACTCGGATCTTGCCAATGACCTTGGAAATCTCTTTTCAAGAGTCCTTTCCATGAACCATAGATATTTTAAAGGTGAAGTAAGAGCGCCGGATGCCGAAATTGAAAAACAAAAGAATCTATCATTGGCATCTGATGCGAAAAAAGCTATTGATGAATTCAAGCAGGCCATGTCTCTTTGTGAATTCCACAAAGGCGTCGGGGCCATCTGGCAATTTATCAGCATCATGAATAAATATATTGACACGACTGCGCCCTGGACACTGGCCAAGGATGATGCCAATCTCCCTATTCTCGGAACAGTCCTCTACAATCTCATCGAAGGGTTAAGGGTTGTTTCCTGCCTGATCTACCCCATTATGCCGCAAACATCTTTGAAAATGCAAAAAACCCTTTGCATGGAAAAAGAAGACAAGGGCTTCTACACCCTGAAAGAAACATCCCCCTGGGGACAGATTAAAAAAGGGACCCTGATTGCAAAGCCGGACAGTTTATTTCCAAGAATTGATACAGACAAAATAAACCCCCAAAACCATAAAAAAAAGAAAGGGATATCCGGTTTTGACAAATCAATTGCACCCGGAAATCCGGTAAAATGAAAGAAAACTCCTGGCGAGATTTTCAATCAGACTATATCGTTAAAAAAAAGAAGAAAACTCTTTTTTTAAAAACAATAAAAGCAACCATTGCCTCTGGTATCCTGATGCTTTTAATTGCAGGCATCTATTTTTTTAAAAACCAGGTCCCTGAAAACAACGACACGTTTCAGGGAACCCGGAAGGAAGATCCGGCACGGTCAGAACCGCAGGCTTCTGAAGCACAAAACCGGTTATCAAGGGCTCAATTAAAGGATATCATCAGTAATATAAACTTTATCCATACCGATAAAAACATCTTTTCCGTTGATGCACCTGAAGCCAGTTATAAAATCAAGACAAGTATTGATGTTTATCTTCAGGAATATTTATTATCTCTGCTTGACCGGCTCAAAAAACTGACCCGTGGAAAACCTCAGAGGATTGCCTTTGTGGTCATGGAAGCCGATACCGGAAAAATCATTGCCATGACAGGGTTTGATCTTGAAAATCCCGATGCCAATCCCTGTATCGAATCAGACTATCCGGCGGCAAGCATCTTTAAAATTGTAACGGCTTCGGCGGCTGTTGAAACTCTAGGCTACACGCCGCAGACGCAATTGTACTTTAATGGGAATAAGTACACATTATATAAGCGTCAACTCAAAAATGTTAAAAATAAATATACCTATAAAATTTCCTTTTCCAGGGCTTTTGCAGAATCCGTAAATCCGGTATTCGGGAAAATCGGAAAGAATTACCTTGGAAAAGAAAAACTTGAGTCCTATGCCGCTGCTTTTGGATTCAACCGGATTATTCATTCGGAATTACCCTTTGTTTCAGGCAATTTTAAAACCAACAGCAATGAGTACCATCTGGCAGAGTTGGGTTGCGGCTTTAACAATGATACAACCCTGTCGCCACTATTTGGTGCCATGCTCATCTCAGGTGTCGTCAACTCAGGTAATATTATGCTGCCAAGTATTGTTGAACAGGTGACAGACGCTGACGGGAAAATTATTTACAAAAATAAAAAAACAACCTATATAACAGCCATAAAGCCTGAAACTGCGGCAACAATGATGCAACTAATGGAAAAAACCATATCAACGGGGACTGCCAGAAAATCCTTCAGGGGTGCTTCAAAAGACAACGTCCTTTCCACGCTTGTGATTGGCGGAAAAACCGGATCCTTATATAATAAAAATAATACGGTTAAATATGACTGGTTCACCGGTTTTGGGAAAGAGAAAAAAACAAATAACCTGAAGGTCACACGTAAAAAAATTGCTTTATCTATTATTGTCGGCCATAGAAAATATATTGGAACAAGAGCTAGCATCTATGCAAAGATGATTTTAAAAAAATATTTTAAAAAAAATGCTGCTAAAACAGCACAATTGTGATGCACAAACCCTTTTGGGCGATGGAGAAAATAATGATTCTGCAAAAAAAACATTTTTTAAACTCTTTTTTCAATCAGGTTAAAAATTTATTTTCAATTCATATTGAATTCGGGAAATCTATAACAGCGGCAAAAAAAAACGCCATCATATTTTTCCCCTATCAACCCGATACCGTATCCTGCGGCATTTCAGCATTGATTGCATTTAAAGGTAACAATAAACCTCAACATATTAATTTAAACCTTCTCCAGGAAATGACCCTTTCGTTAGGAACAAAAAAAAACCTCTCTGACAGCGATGACCTTCTAAATAAATTATTTAAAAAATGTCAGGAGATTAAACAGGAAAGTGCTTTTTCCGATCTCTTTTTTAACACAGAAAAAAGAGGGCTTCTTTTATC
>JAFCZY010000129.1 GCA_019314105.1 Deltaproteobacteria bacterium | reverse complement strand
GGCTATTTTTTCATAAGCTCTTTTCATGGTGTCAGTAATCAAATCGATATCAGCAGGTTTCTGCAAATAGGCAAATGCACCCAGATCCATACAGGTTTTTCTATCTTTTTCAGTCCCGTGACCCGTTAAAATGATCACTTCAATATCC
Organism: Deltaproteobacteria bacterium; assembly: GCA_019314105.1. GTDB lineage: Bacteria > Desulfobacterota > Desulfobacteria > Desulfobacterales > Desulfobacteraceae > Desulfobacula. The sequence continues at coordinate 10,656 of JAFCZY010000129.1, read as the reverse complement.
GGTTTCGTCTGTTTGATCTTTTTCAAAACTTCAAATCCGTCAATTCCCGGCATTTTTAAATCCAGCACCATTACTTCCGTATCTTCCTGATCAGTAAAATCTAATGCCTCCTGGCCGTTATAGGCTATTTCACTGGCAAACTGCCTCATTTTTAATCGTTCTGACAATGTCTGTACAAATTCTTTCTCGTCATCTACCAGCAGAACCCGCAGCGGTGTCTCAAATTCATAATTCCGAACAATATTCCCTTTGTAATAGTTTTTTCCGATTTTTGTTTCCACAGATTTAACTCCGGGGATTTTTTGCACAGCAGTGATTATTTTTTGTTGAAACCTGGTCAGCATCATAACCTTTTTGTCGATGGTAACGATTACATTACCATCGTTATTTTCTGCTGATAACCCTTGCCCGATACCACTTAAGGCAAGATCTACATCGGCAAAAAGGTTGAGATTTGAGATTTCTTTTTTGATCAGGTCTTCTTTGTTGATCAAAAGCTTGTCCCTGTGGTTTAGAATCAGACTGACGGATTCTTCCGGATCCAGTTTGTCGCTGGGAATGACAATATCATACAAAGATTCATCCCAGGCTTTTCGATGAAATAATTGATTTGTCCAGAGAGCAGCCACTTTATCGGAGTGGTCTAACCGTTTTTGTGCTTCTTTTTTGGCCAGGCCATGCAGTGCCATACCGTTTTGGATTCGGGTTTTTTTATCTGTAATGATCAGCACCTTCAGGGTATGGGAGATCTCAGCTGGAATCAGGTGTCCCAGAATGCCATGGAAAATGCAGTCTTCGGACAATACAAAGGTAGAAATCGTTTTTTTGATGGCTGCCAGGCATTTTTCTTTTTCATGGCTGAAGTCATTGAACGCAAGGGGTTTGCTTTCAATGACTTTTTGAAGGGTTGGTAGATTGATATCAAAGGTATGGTGTGTTTTTTCAATGATATCCGCATCAGTCAGAACCTGGCAGTTGAGTTTTTCAGACAGTTTTCCTACGGTCTGGCCAGCATTTGAATACAGCCCGCTTGTTATGGTTAAAATAGACATGGTCACCTCCTATTCTGTTTATGATTTTTATCTCTTGTCTGGAAATAAATATAGCAAATTACATGCCAAGTTTGAATTTGTTATAATTACAGCATATTAAGAAATATATGAAATGGATTTGAACTAAAATAAAACGAAAAGAAACAAATTTAATGAGACATCATGAAGCAAAATGAAACATAAATATAGGAAGGGGCCTTTATTTAATGGAAATAAGGATGCCGGGAACGTCGCTGATGATTTCTGCGGACATATCGATTTGTTCACATAAGCCATTGATGGTTGTCCACTGGGTACTCTGGATGAGTTTGGGAGAATAGTCATCATAGGCAAGGGGAGTATCCTGGCATACAATCCTGATGGCCAACCCATGCTCTGATGCCTGGATGTCCAAGCTTACGGCCTTTTTTGCGCCAATAATATCGATAAGGCATTCAATACATGAAAAGACCGTCATTTGAAACAGAACCGGGTCTGTCAGTATCGAACAGGGGGTGGGGCATTCCATCAGTGACACATCAACGCCCTTTTGGTTGAATAATCTTTGGGCAATTGAGATTAAGCGGTTGAGTGTTCCAAAAATACCAATGGATATCTGGTGGACGTCAGATGTATGCGCAAATCCATTGAGTCCCGATGTCAGGTCGACACCGCGATAGGTCTGTTTTTTTATGGTTTGAAGGCATTTGCCCACTTTTGCATCAAAATTCTCCAGACCCCCGGACTGCTGCATGAGGAAAAAATCTTCCATCAGGCCGGAGGTCTCTTTGATGATGGCCAGCACATTTTGAATATCATGGGAGACCGAAGCGGTTATCCGCCCTAAAAAAGCTGCTTTTTCTTTTGAAATTTCCATGGGTTTCATCCCTGTGCCGATGGGTTTAATGCCAGTTTTATTTTTTCAAGAAGCTCGTTGATATCCAATGGTTTCATGAGAAAATCAAATGCTCCCAGCCGCATGCCTTCCATGCCGTCTTTTGTGGCGCCGTGTCCTGTCAGCATGATAACCGGCACGGTTTTATCAATATCTTTTATCTGCCTTAAGGTATCCAGGCCGCTTAAGCCGGGCATCATTAAATCAAGGATGGCCACATCAAATGATTCCTTGGCCAGCATACTGATACCGGATTCTCCGTCTCCGGCAATTTTTGATATATATCCTCTTAGTTCAAGCCGTTCTGCAAGGGTCTCAACAAATTCGATTTCATCGTCAATCAAAAGGACTTTTATTTTATCCATTCAGCACCTCCAATTCATCTGGTTTTTGTGGCAGCATGACAATAAAAGTCGCTCCTTTTCCGGGTTTGCTGTCTACACTGATTTTTCCGCCCAGTTTTTTTAAAATTCCGTATGAGATAGAGAGGCCAAGCCCAGTGCCCTTTTCTTTTTTTGTGGAGAAAAAAGGATCAAAAATATTTTCGATAATATCTTCAGGGATTCCACAGCCATTGTCACTGATTCTCACGCTGATACTGTCATTATTTATATTTTTTGTCTCAATTTCGATCTGCCCGAAATCTTCAAGTGCTGCAGAGGCATTGGTTAACAGGTTTAAAAAAATCTGCTGGATCTGACCATGATCAGATTCAATAGGGATAAGGGAATCCGATAAAATCAGCTTGATGTCAATTTTTCTGTAAAGAATATCTTTTTCTATAAAATCAAGAACTTCATGGATAATTTGATTGATATGAATGGGTTCAATTTTGACATCAATCCGTTTTGAAAAACCCAGGAGCCTATGGGTGATTTTTCTGCATCTGTCGATAGAATTGAGTATGGCATTGGTTAAATTAATGAATTTTGCTTTTTTATCAAAATCTTTGGAAAACTCGATCAGGTCTCCCATGAGGCCGGCTTTTTCATTGATAATGGCAAGAGGATTGTTTATTTCATGGGCAACCCCAGCTGCCAATCTCCCAATTGAAGAAAGTTTTTGAGCATGCTGGAGTTCGGTAAGGACATTTTCCCTGTGCTCGTCAGATGTTTTAATCCTTTTTATCAAAACGCTGGTCATTTTTAATATGGCAAAAACGATAAGGGCAAGACTGGTTAAAAATATAATGGCCATTTCTGTTTTCAGGGCATACCATGATTTCAAGGCTACTGACTGGGGTTGAACAATGACCAGAATATAGTCTGCAATTGAAAATGTAGAAGAGGCAATAATAATCTTTCTGTTTTTATTATCAATTCCTTCAAAAGCATTGGATCTGGAAGTAATTTTTGCCAGTTCCAGGGGGCATTTTTCCAGTGTTTTGCCATAATAAAGAGAGTTTGTTTGAAGCGTGCCGTCTTTGCTGATTAAAAAAGCGTCTGTCTGTCTTGAAAATCCCATGCTTGAGATGAGGGTATTAAAAAAATCCGTGTCGATTGTTGCTCTCAATATCCAGGTTTGTCCATCTTCGGTTAAATGCTGGACAGCAATGACAATATGGGGATATTTTCTAAACCCTAGGAATACATTGCTGATGTATTGTCCTTTTATCTGGGTTTCCTGGAAGGAGATTTGTTCTGAATAGTTTTTACCCAGCAGAGAATAAGGCCCTGCATAGCTGATCAGTTCTCCCTGGCCGTTGATCAGGCCGATATCAACAAAACCACAGCATTCTTTTTTAAGGGAGATCAAAATTTTTTTTATATTCTGTTCACTGGTCAGGTCTTTAAAATTATAAGTTGTTGATATAAATCGGATGATTGCCAGGCGCTGGTCTAAAAATAATTCAAAAGAGTGCTTTGTTTTATCTGCCATGGCATAAAGCGGCTCAATGATCTGGTTTCTTAAGTGAGATCGATATTGGAAAGAGTTGATGACAACCATCGTTACAAGAGGGAGCATGGTAATCAAAAGCATGATAACAATAATATTTCTTCTCAGCACTCTATAATGATCCTGGCCTTCTGTATTTAAAAAGAACAGGGTATCGGTAATTTTTTTAAACATGTATTCCCTCTATTGAACGCTTTGACAGCATATCCCCTGATTTCAATATCCTGATTTCAATATGTTTTTGTTCCAGCAATGAAATGCTCTGGACCAGTTTCCTGCGATCGAATCATAGACAGCTATTTTTTTCCATTTGAGAAATTGGTAATATTCTTCTTCAATAGCCCCACAAATCAGGGTGTTTGTCTTTTCGGCCAACATAAGATGGCACAGGTCATCGGCAGAAGATCGGGGAAGTATGATGGTTTTTTCTTCTTCGATAATATTACCTTTTGATAAGATCAAAATTAATACCTCGGTGGCCATATCAAATCGGGGGGCCACTTCTTCATGATATAAGGGAATGGTTATTTTATGTATCATAATTCAATTCACTGCGCCATACATCTTTGATATTGTCGGTTTGTTCGGTGCATTGTTTCAATTCGTATCATAATGGTTTAACTAAGTATAGAAAAAGTTTGTCAGGAATCAATTTTAAATTGTTTCATTTTTCTCCATAAAGTGCTTCTTCCCCACCCCAGAATTTTTGCTGCCTTATTTTTAGGGCCTCTATTATTATTTCCCTTTGAATGCTAGACCATGTTTCAGGTGTGGTAAGGTTATTTTTTGGGTTGAAAAGGGAATCTGCCGCTGTCGCTGTATTATCATTTTTCAGAGTCTGTTTTTCAATTTCAGACTGTCCAGATTCAATCGAGTGAGAAGACTCTAACAGATAAGAAGGCAAATGATGTAATTCTATGGTTGGATTAGTGGAAACATTGATTGCATATTCCACAATATTTTTGAGTTCTCTTATATTTCCTTCATATTTATAATTTAAAAGAACCATTAGAGTCTCTTTTGAAAATCCATTGATCTTTTTGTCAAGCTGTTGCTTATAGCTGTTAAAAAAGTGGTCGATGAGAAGTCTTATGTCCCCTTCCCTTTCTCTTAACGGCGGTAAATGAATTCGTGCGACATTCAGCCTGAAAAGAAGATCTTTTCTAAATCGGCCCAGAGCCACCATTTGTTCCATATTTCTATGGGTTGCCGCAATGATTCTGACATTGGCTTTAAACCCTTTCGTACTGCCCAACGGGTATATGATTTTATCATCAAGAAAAGTTAATAGTTTTACCTGAAGCGAGAGCGGAAGGTCGCCTATTTCCGTTAAGAATATAGTACCGTTATGTGCCAGTTTGAATCGACCCGGTTTGTTTTCAACAGCCCCTGTGAAAGCGCCTTTTTGATGACCGAAAATTTCAGACTCAAGCAGGGTTTCCGGCAGGGCACCGCAATTAATTTTAATAAAAGGTCCGGACTCCCGACCTGAAGTCTGGTGAATGGCCTCTGCAACAAGGTCTTTTCCTGTACCGGTTTCTCCTGTAATGAGGATGGAGACGTCACTTTGTGCCAGAATAGGCAGAGTTTGGAAAATTTTTTCCATTTGAGGACTTCTTCCAATAATATTTGCAAAGCTGTAGGCGACACTTTTTTCTCTGTCTATTTTTTGTGAAAGTCGGATATTTCCTATGGTTTCAATAAAACCTGTGATGTTAAAATTATCATCCAGTATCGGTGCGGTTGTCATGCGGATTGGGATGCGTTGACGGTTCAGGTTTATCATATCTGTTTCACAAAAGACGGCCCGGTTGTCATCTTTTATAGACAGCACCGGACAATTGGAGATACAGGCAGCACCTCTGAGAATGTTGTAGCATTGAATCCCGTATGCCATAGAAGGGGAAAACCCCGAAAGTGCTTCAAAAGCCCGGTTCAAAAAGACAACCCGGCGATGGGTATCAAGGATTAAAACACCCATGGGAATTTCATCCAGCAGATGAGTGAAGTCGAGTGGAGCTGTTAATAGATTTTTTATAAATGGATGGGGCAAAGTTATCATAGTGGTCGCCCGGATATTTTTGGGTTATTTATCTTTAGCATGCTTTTATTGTGAATTATTAACATTGAGGGTCACATTTATCAAATAGATTTCTTATAAAGCATCGATTTTAAGATTCAGACAATATAGTTGTATCATAAATCGACCTATGATATGAAGATTTAAGCTCTAAATAGATAGGAACATTTTAAAAATCAGATAACAGGCTATGCAAAAAAAGGTAAAAAATGGAAAAACTTAAACTTTTAAATGAACGAATTGTCAGCAGGGTCAATGCCAATCTTCGTGAATTTGATTTTGATACCGGTCAGTTTATTAATAACGCCATTGAATATGATAAGTTGTCCAAGTTTTATTGTTTTTACGGGATCACTTCCCATCATCCCATTGATTTTTACTTTAAGCATGCCAGTATGGCAGGGAGTTATTTTTTAGGCAAATGCGCTGTTAACCAGTCCACTATTTATAAAAGCGACATACGCGGAGATGAATTAAAAAGAAAAGGGGATATTATGGACCGGAATAATCCCCTGCCACTGGTTGAGGATGAAACTATTGTGATTAATTCAAGTCTGTTATACAAAACACTGGTTCACAGCAACTCTCACAACATTGAAACACCGGAAGAATTTACCATTAGAAACACGGTGTCCTCCCATTATGCCAATATCCATGGGTCCACAATCGAGGGATGTTTTCTGGGCTCGTTTTCAACCATTGATTTGATGAACCTTCATTCCTGCATTGTTGGTGAGTTTTCCTATGTTCAGGCCGGTGAGTTTTTTCACAAGAGGATTGATCCGGGTGTTATTCATATTGAAAATGATGATTTTAGATTTCAATTTAAGTATGAAAAAGCGGTGATCGATAAATACATTGGGGTGAATGCGTCTTTTCAACCCCGGGGGTTGATTTATCGTTTTGTGACGGACAAAGAACCAGAGTATGAGCGGTTGTTTAAAGTGGTTGATCTGCCGCCGGTACAAGCTCCGCAAAGCTCTGCTGTGAACCGGTATGCCGTTATTAAAGGGGATACGAGAATCGGGGAAAATGTTTTGATTTCCCAGGGGGCATACCTGGAGAACGCGCACATGGGTGACGGGTCCAATGCCCAGGAAAATACCTATATTATTCATTCCTATCTCGTTGGAATGAATATTACGGCCCATGGCGGAAAAATAATCAACTCGGAAATCGGGCAGAAGACATTTGTGGGGTTTAATTCTTTCCTTTTTGGAAAACAAGGTGCAAAAGTGACGGTTGGCAAAGGATGTATCGTGATGCCCCATACCATTATTGACAGTGATTGTGCTTTGCAGATTCCGGAAAATCATATTATCTGGGGATATATTGCCTGCAAAGAAGATCTGATAACAAATACGATTGCCATTGATAAATTGAACGCCCTGGCAGGAAAACACGTTATCGGAAAAATGAAATTTTCTGGGGAAGGCAAGGCTTTTGTCGATGGATTCAGAAACAGGATCGAGCAGATTCTGACAGCCAATGGTGCTTATTGTGATCATGATGAGGATTTCAGAGGCCATGCCCAGGACGATCAGCAGATTTCGTTTAACACCTTGCAGCCCTATCCATCCGGGAAAGATGAAGGGCTTTACCCCTTCATCAGAATACGACCCTAAAATATTAGGGCCTTAGGAAACCTAACCTAGCAGGCAGGACAAGAAAATTTATTTATGACACCAAGAATTATGATTATTGATGATGATCGCCTTACACTCAAGCGGTTGAGAAGACTCCTTGAGAAGAAGGGATATAAAGTTTCATCCTATACAAATCCTCTGGGTGCACTCAAACAGATGGAAAATTTCCGTTATCATTTGGTGATCACAGATGTGAAAATGCCTGGAATGGATGGAATGGACTTGTTGATAAATATAAAGTCACATCTTTCTGCAACAGAAGTCATTCTCATGACTGGGTATGCCAGCATTGATAAAGCCATCGAAGCAACCCGGGAAGGAGCCTTTTATTATCTGGAAAAACCCTTTACCCCGGAACAATTCTTGGATACTGTTGAAAAGGCGCTTCATCATCTGCAGGTTCACAGAGAAATTGACAAATCAAATATCATAAAAAAAAAAGAGTCTGATATACCGGTTATCATAGGGAAAAGTCCAAAGATTCGTGAGATAGAAATTTTGGTTCATCAGATTGCCCCCACAGACTGCAGTGTTTTAATCACCGGTGATTCAGGAAGTGGAAAAGAGTTGGTGGCCCGTTCCATACATGCCTTAAGCCAACGGGCAAAAGGGCCTTTTGTCCCTGTAAATTGTGGTGCTTTTAATGAAACACTTCTTGATAATGAGCTTTTTGGACATGAAAAGGGGGCTTTTACAGGTGCTGACTCCAGTAAAGCCGGTTTGCTGGAAATTGCAGATAAAGGGACTGTCTTTTTAGATGAGATCGGTGAAATGCCTCATTCAATGCAGGTCAAGCTGCTGCGCATTCTCCAAGAAAAGGAGTTGATGCGGGTGGGGGGGAATCGAATCATTCCGGTTGATGTGCGGGTGGTGTCTGCCACATCAAAAGATTTGAAGGCAGAAGTGGCAGCAGGTGTGTTCAGGAAAGATATGTACTATCGCATCAATGTGGTGAACATTAAACTGCCGAGCTTGAAAGAAAGACCCGAAGATATTCCCCTGCTGGCGTATCATATTCTTAAACGGCTGTATCGCAACGGGGGCAGAAAAATCAATTCCATATCACCCAGAGCATTTGCACTGATAAACAATTATGCTTTTCCCGGGAATGTTCGGGAGCTTGAAAATATACTGGAACGGGCTGCTGCAATTACTGATAGTGATGAAATCAGAGCCTGTGATCTTCCTTCTGATCTGATCGAACTGGAATTGCATGCGTATCAGCGGCCAAAGGGGACGATGATGACCCTGGCTGAAATAGAAAAAGATTATATATCTCACTTGTTGAGGACCACCCATCATACCCGGACAAAAATAGCAGAGATTCTCGGAATAGACAGGGCATCACTGTGGCGGAAAATTAAGAAATTTGATCTGGATTGATCTGTTCGGTTTTAAAACAAGTCAGTTCGTTTATGCAACATTCCTTTCCTTACCTTTCCTGCCAATGCAGAGTATCCCCGGTATTATTCGATTGTTGAATTATGCAACATCACATTCCTTTTTTTTATTTGTTTGTAAAATAAAAAAATCAATAAAAATTAGTATATTATAGTTTATATCTGGCTTGGCATGAATATTGTAGATGTTGAAACTTCAGGAGGCGGAGCAAGATGAATCATGAAGTGTTGATTATTTTTGAAAATGAGCAGGTTTTTTCTGGGGCATTGACATATGCCAGGGAATACGCAATGCGTACGGAATCCAGAGTAAGCTTCCTCATGCTGGTTTCCATGTCCTTTTCAACTCATGATTTTATGGGAGCCAAAAGAAATATACTCCAAAAAATAGAGGCTAAAGCTGGCAGGCTGTTGGCAGAATTAACGGAAACATTTATCCAAAAAGGGATTGAAACCAGCTCTGCCCTTCGGATTGGCGATCCTTCCCAGGAGGTGTTAAAATTTTTAGCAGACAGGCCGTCGTTTCAGGCGATTGTCTGGGGAAGCGGAGAAGATCTTCCCGCCTCCTGTAAGAAAGCAGTAAAACACTGGATCTGCGATCTGGCCGAAAATCTGGAATGTCCTTTGTTAACGGTAAGCAAGCGATCAAAAAAAAAATACCCTGGAAAAAAGGGAAGATAAAATAGACGTGGCAGATTCTTTATTGAATAAATTTATGGAGATGAAACAGGAGAGAATATGCAGCAATTGACGCCGGATATGATAATGGTACTTGTGATGATAGGAGTGGCAATTTTTCTTTTTATTGTAGAGTGGGTGAGGGTTGATGTGGTGGCAATCCTGATGATGGTATGTCTGCCGCTTCTCCATCTTGTAACCCCCAAAGAGGCTTTTGTGGGCTTAAGCAGTAATGCGGTGGTTTCAATCATTGCTGTGATTATTATCGGGGCCGGTCTTGATAAAACCGGAATGATAAACAAATTGGTTAAACCGGTCCTGGCCATTGCCGGGAAAAGTTCTTCCCGTATTATTGTGGCTGTTTCATTTACAGTGGCCCTGATTTCGAGTTTTATGCAGAACATCGGTGCTGCCGCTCTTTTTCTGCCAGCCATTCAACGGATCAGTAAACTGCAGAAAATACCATTGAGCCGTCTGTTGATGCCGGTTGGATTCAGCGCCATCCTCGGGGGGACCATTACCCTGGTGGGATGTTCTCCCTTGATTCTTTTAAATGATCTTCTAATTCCGTTTAATCTGGAGCCCTTTGGCCTTTTTGATGTAACACCCATAGGCCTTGCCCTGGTCGCCAGCGGTATCCTTTGTTTTATTTTTCTGGGCAGATTTATTCTTCCCCAGGGAGATATCACGGAAAACCAGGAAAATGATCATATCTGTGCTCTGGATTCATCTGACAGCCAGGGCACAGGGGATAAATGCTTTTATGAGTTGACAACCCCAGATGATTTTATGGATTACCGGGATCCGGTACGGGTTTCTAATCTTCATCAGCGGTATCTGGTCAGTATCCTGGCGTTGACCGAGCCTCCTGATTTTAAAACTCTATCCCCCTCACCGGATACTGAAATCCGATCTGGTGTTGATCTGGTGGTGTGGGGGAAAAAAAAGGATGTGGAAAGAATGGCTGCCAGGGAAGATCTCAAGCTCAAGGATACCATTGAATGCTATGGTAAAGAGTTTGAGGATGCTA
>JAFCZY010000128.1 GCA_019314105.1 Deltaproteobacteria bacterium | reverse complement strand
AACTTGAACCGGTATCTCTTTTTCCTGAACCATAACCGACCTTTTTTATGGTCATTTCCGGCAACTCCCCAAAAGAGGAAGCAAGGGTGGTAATAATGGCTGCCCCTGTCGGTGTAACAATTTCTGTTGTCGCATCCGAGGACTTGACAGGAATATCTTTTAAAATCGATAAAGTTGCCGGAACCGGAACCGGTATTTTCCCATGGGCGCACGCCACAAATCCTGATCCTAAAGGAATGGGAGAGGCATATACTTTTTTAATACCAAGATACTCCACAGCCAGAAAAGAGCCAATGATATCCACAATGGAATCAATGCCGCCGATTTCATGAAAATGAATCGTTTCAATATCCTTGCCATGAATTTGAGACTCAGCCCGGGCTATTTTTTCAAAGGCAAACAGACTGTTCTCCTTCACCTTTTCAGGCAAAGAACTGTTTTTGATCAAGGCCTTAATGTCTTTGTAGTTCCTTGATGATTTTTCTTCATCAATCACATCCACAATTAAGTCCGTTGCCTTTAAATGATGCTGATATACAATGCTTGTCTTCAGTTGAAATCCTTTTAAAACACTTGACAGTTCCTCTTTTATCCAGTCAACCGGCACGCCAAGATCAATCAAGGCGCCTAAGGTCATATCCCCGCTGATACCGGAAAATATATCAACATAGGCGATCATCTATACTATTTCTCCTGCTGCATGAACCTTTAAAATCTCAAGCACCAGCTTTGCCGAGGCCTCCATATCTTTGATGGCAATCGATTCATTTAGGGTGTGAACATCAGTCATGCCGGTTCCAAGGACGCCAGCAACAATACCTTCGCCAAAAAATATATTTGCATCCGCGCCGCCGCCAATGGTCTTGCTTTCCAAAGTAATGCCAAGATTGTCTGCTGCTTTTCTGGCAAGCTTAATGGCCTTGTGATCTTCGGGAATATTTGTATTGGGAAAATCATTCTTGACAATGGCTTCTATCCTGGGAAGATCCGAATTGTCTTTAAGCTCCTCTGCTGTAGTCTGAAATGTATTGACAATATTATCTGTAACTCTTTTTAATTTTTTCATGTCATGGCTTCTGGCTTCCCCGTGGATTTCAACAAATGCAGGGACAATATTGGTGGCAACCCCACCTTTTATAATGCCAAGGTTACAGGTCGTCTCTTCATCAATCCGGCCCAGTTCAAGCTTTGAAATAGCTTTAGATGCGACCATGATGGCATTCACCCCGTTTTCGGGCTCTGCTCCTGCATGGGCAGCCTTTCCATGTATTTTAATAATAATTTTATTAGCGGCAGGTGCTTTTGTAACAATCCCCTGCGTATCGGTTGAATCAAGAATATAACCGAACTTTGAATCCATTAAGGAATAATCAAAATGCTTTGCCCCTAAAAGACCGATTTCTTCACAAATCGTAAAAATAATCTCAACCGGCGGGTAATCTATTTTGTTCTCAAGGATTACATCCATAACTTCAAGAATGATGGCAAGGGCTGATTTGTCATCCGCCCCTAAAATAGTCGTCCCGTCGCTTCTGAAAATACCGTCCTCAAACTGAACCTTTATTCCTTTTCCCGGGCCAACCGTATCCATGTGACCGCATAAAAATATCGGGTCGGCATCAACCGTCCCTTTAAACTTGGCCACAAGATTGGAGCAATTGCCACCCACCTGTTCTCCGGCAGTATCATAACTAACCATTGCTCCCATTGCGGTTAATATTTTTTCAAGCTCCAATGCCACATCCCGCTCCTGCCGGGAAAGAGAATCAATCTTAACAAGGGCCTGAAATCTTTGAACCAGTCTCTGTGAATTTATCATTTATTATTCCTTTATTTAATAACGAGCTATATAAGCAAATTGACAAATCAAAAAAATAATATATACTATTTTTTTTTTATTAATTCTATAATTAATTACGGAAGTGCGCGGCTCACTGGTGGGTGACCAAATGGCTGCGATATATTAAGGGTAGAGAGGAACGATCAGGTATGGATATTCTTGAAAAGGTTCGAAAAGAGGGTCTTGTTTTTGATGGCGCTATGGGGTCGATGCTTATCAATCAAGGCCTTACAGGGAGAGAAGCAACTGAATTGTGGAATTTAAGACACCCTGACATCATCATAGAAATACACCGGGCTTATTATGCAGCTGGCGCGGATGTGGCAAGTGCCAATACATATGGTGCATCTGCCATAAAATTAAAAAAAATGGGGGTTGCCCAAAGCGTGGAAGAACTGAATCGAACCGGAGTACAGCTTGCAAGAAAGACTTGCGACAAGGGTCAGTACGTTGCCGGTGAATTGGGTTCCCTTGGTGATTTACTCCACCCCATGGGTCCTGTTTCATTCAATGAAGCAGTGGACTGCTTTGCCCAGCAGGCAGAATTTCTTGAAGATGAAGGGGTTGATGTTTTTCTGATTGAAACTATTTTTGATATTAATATTGGATTGGCAGCCATCAAAGCAGTTCGGTCTGTGTCTGAAAAGCCGATTTTTTGTTCTCTTACCTTTGAAAAAATGAAAAAAGGCTTTTTTACTATTTTTGGAAATAATCCAGAAGACAGCATGAAATCACTGGTTGCCGCCGGTGCCTCAGTTGTTGGAGCCAATTGTTCAATGGGGAGCAGGACAATGATTGACCTGGCAGGTGAAATTAAAAAAAGTATCGATGTTCCTGTAATTATTATGCCGAATGCCGGCATGCCAGAGACAACAAAAGACAATGCCGTCTTTTATCCGGAGGACGAACATTTTTTTGCAAACAGTATCAAAAAAATTAAAGCGTTTGGCGTGGAAATTGTTGGCGGCTGCTGTGGTACAACGCCGGAATATATCAAAAAGATCAAAGAAATTATTTAACCCAAGGAGTCTCTTACATAAAATGGTCACCGTTAAAATAGATAGTGGTATTTGTGGATTCACCACCTTAGTTCATGCTGAAGACAAGACAGGGTATAACGCTTTTTTCCACTTAGAAAGTGAATGCCCCAACTGGAAAAAAGTCGATGACATTCTGGGTGGAAAAGAATTAAATATGATGACAGAATTGTTTAAAGATAAAAAAACAGGAGAGCTTAATTCTCAGGTACTGACTGTATCCTTGAAAACGATTCCTCATGTGTCATGTCCTGTCATATCCGGTATTTTAAAAGCGTTGGAAGTGAGTGTCGGACTGGCACTTCCCAAAGATGCAGCCATAACATTCAAATAATAGGAGCTTATCATCTTGGAATACCCCCATCAGCACCATTACCAACAGATACATTTTAAAATGAAAATTATAAAATAGTTTGACAAAAAAGGCTCTTCGAGTATACTCTTTTTTGTTATTTCGATTCGGAAGTGCGCGGCTCACTGGTGGGGCCCTCGGACTTCAAATCCGATGTGGGGCGCTAGAACCGTCCCGGGTGGGTTCGATTCCCATGCACTTCCGCCATTTTATCCTGTAATTTCAACCATATATAACAACCGATATCACAACACAAAATTCAGTGGTAGGGATAAACATGAATAAAGTTATCCAACCCGATAAAGAAGCATTCATTGCGCTTGCAACCACGAAAATGCCATTCGGCAAATATAAGGGATTTCGGTTAGTTGATCTTCCGGAACGATATCTGGTCTGGTTTTCACAGAAAGGATTTCCAGAAGGAAAGCTTGGAGAAATGTTACAAGCGGTTTATGAAATCAAACTTAATGGTCTTGAATATCTTTTCAAATAGTTTTTAATTCGAGTTTGACAAATATCATCTTCCATGACATTTTTTATACTTCTAATGCTCCCACACCAGCAGAGTTCATTACGGGAAAATTTCAAAGGTTCAAGTATTACACCATCAAAATAATACCATTGTTCATTTTCACAGATAAATTTTGAATTCTCATGTAATTGCTCTATCCCATTGTTTTTGTAAAAGGCGACAAGGATGATGGGATGAAATTAAATACTCAATATTTTTTATACAAAAAGCAGAATACCTTGATCTCATCAATTGTTCTGGATTTTTTGGTTTTAAACTTCCAGATATAAGGGGGAAGCAGCATTCCCCATAGAATTTTTGACTTCCACAATAACAAAGAGCTTTCATCCTCAATCAGTTCTTTTTTTCTAAAATTATCAAAGTTACATACGGAGTAACATTAAATATCAGCCAAAAAATCTTAAAAATTCCAAGAAACAAATAAATGAGCACGTTTAATGTCTCGTTGTCAATATTAAACAATTTTCCATGAATATTGTATATCAAATCAGGTAGTAATATACAGAATGCAAAACTGAAAACCAGAAGAATACCGTTTATAATAACACACCACATAAAAAAAGTTTTTAATTTCTTAATATCCATGATGAATCTCCTTAGCAATGTAACTTCTCAAATATTTAAATCTATCTGATAAGTCCCATCCAATCGTTTCCACATTTCTTCTAATTTTTTATCCAGGATTTCCACAGCGTCATCATATCCAGTTTGGATTATTACTGCCAGAAATCAAATACACATTTACAGTTATTTTTTTAAGGCTGACATGGAAAAATGCAATGCCCGCGAAATCTTGACGGCAAAGTATAACCCTTTAACTCTTTGCATCCCTTTTTTGTTTTCGAAAATTAAATTTCGTTTTTTGAGATAATTTATTCCAAGCGATATCACCTTCTTTTTTAGCCACATGATATTGTTTAATAAAAAATCCCCAAATAATTGCGCCCACAATGAATGCAACCCCATTCATGACACCCCGAGAAGCTCCCATTGGGTCCAATAAAAAGCCTGTGCATGCGATGCCTATGAGACCCATTATAAGTGCTGAAATTTTAGGAAAAAAGGGTATAAGATATAATGATTGACCACATTGTTCACATTTGACAGCTGATTCAGAAATAGCGCTTTGACATTTTTTACAATGCGGCCATATAGCTTTAACTTTAAATTCATTTACTGGTATAAGCCTGGAATCACAGCTGTCACATTTTTCTTTCTCAGGGGCATACTCATCTATGCATTTTGGACAGATTCTATCCATTTTGTTTTCCTCTTCTCGGTTATCTCGGCAAAAAGTCTCACGGTATTATTCTCTTGATCTGTCATATCATTAATTTTTAAAATTCAACTCACATGTTTGCTGATTTCATTTCCCTGAATCCAAGCTTGGATTCATTCTAAATAGCAAACTATAATAAATTTTACAATAACGTCTCACTAGCTTGATAGTTTCGACAAGATTATATACTTTATTGGCGTTATAAAAACATATTATTTACTTTCAGACAAAAAAACTATTGCAAAAAACGCTAAATTCGCATATTTAGTTCCGCTCATTCAAAAAGCCGAGCTAACATGAGGGGCAAAAAAAGGAGAAATAATAACCATGGGCAATAAAGGGTATCAGGTGTTTGCAACCGGTTGGATTCAGTCTGACAAAACAGTTAAAGGCGGAACTGGCTGGGGTGTTGAACTTGCCAAATTTTTTAACAGACCTGTAAGCGTTTTTGATCAAGACAAAAATGAATGGTATACTTGGAAAGAAAATGAATGGGTGAAAGATGAACCTGTCATTTCACATAAAACTTTTTGCGGAACAGGAACCAGAAACCTTTCTGATGAAGGTAAAAAAGCCATTGAAGCGCTTTTCAGCCGTTCATTTGTATAATGAAGAGTGGCGGGTTTACCTGTTAAAATGCGCTGATAGCTCTTTGTATTGTGGTGTTACCAAAAATCTCGAAAACCGCCTGTTAAAACACAATGACGGCAGCGCTTCAAAATATACAAGATCCAGGCTACCGGTGAAACTGGTTGCTGTCAGGAAAGATCTTACAAAAAGTGATGCGCTTAAACTTGAGTACCAAATCAAAAAACTTCCAGCAGGAGAAAAAATTTCAGCTTTAAAAGCGCTTGAAGATTAATTTTTTCCGGGCTGATTTTTTTTAATTGAAATTGAGATTACCTCTGTTTTATTGCGAGACAGGGGTAATCACTCTACAATTTCCAGAATAACTCTTTTCTGTTCTTTTGCAGATGCGCAGGATAAAATAGTCAACCAGTGCCTTTGCAATGTACGTAATCAACTCTTTCATAACCCGTTCTCCTTATTTTACCTGTCAGATGGTAGCCAAAAATATAATATGAGCCTTTAAAAATATTGCCATAATCGTACATCTCTTGGGAAACACACCCAGAAAAACTTACAGCCAGAGTATCACAGCTTACAATAATCTCAAGTATTATTTATCTGTAAGTGATTTGTACTTCATGGAATTATCAATATTACCCTTGTGAACGTTAACAAAGAATCAAATTTTATCCATTTTGCTTGACATAAAATAGAAATTCATTATTTTAAGACACATGTATTCATATGAATGACAAAATATTTTATTATGATACCCGGTGAAATATTCTTTTTAGATCAGGGTAAAATGAAGGAACAAACAGTGGTTACAGAAATTACATCATCTGATGCCGAGCGTAAAATGTTGTCCGACGCAGGATATGCTGACCCGGCAATCGATTACTATCTTGAAAAAAAATATATGGGTCGTATTGAAAACGCTGACCAGATATCTGAAAAAATTGGATCCTGTGGGGATATTATGAGGGTCTACCTTAAGATTAACAACAAGGAACTCATCGATGATGTCCGGTATGAAATCACCGGCTGTGCCGGGGCAATTTCTGCTGCAATGGCTGCCGTTGATCTGGTAAAAGGCAAAACAATTGATGAGGCATTAAAAATAAATGACGGGGATGTTTTTAATGTCCTTGGGAATATTCCGGAAAAAAAGCATCATTGTATTCAACTTGCCGTCAAGACGATGCACAAAGGAATTAAAGAATATAAAACCGAAAAGGTATTGTAACGTATTCGGTCCTGAAATCAGAATTACTCATCTCAGGGCTGAATCACAAAAGGAAAAATTATTTTCGAACTTTTTTTGAAAAAATTTCTTACTTTTACGCTCCTTTGTATTTTTTTATTATCCGGATGCAATGTCTCTTCTGATTTCCATATTAAAGATCTTGCCAAAACCAATATTGATGTTATCTCTGAAATTCATATGAATCAGGTCATTGTTCTTTTAAAAGACCTCACCGTAAAACTTTACAAAAAAAATCCATATGAATTGCAAAAAGTTCAAGGCCAGACAATTGATTCCCGCCTCAAGCAGATATTTGTCTGTCCGGTTTATAAAAAACATGAAGAACTTAAATTTAAAGAGGGCACAGATGCTATTTTGCTGGGATTTGAACCCGAATTTGAAGGCGATCGCATTTTTGCCCTGATGGTTGGGTTATACACCATGATTCATCATTCATATAACAGCAAATGTGAACTCTTCATGCTGGATTATCTGGATGCTCAAACTCTATATAACAGCGCTCGAAATATTGAAATCGTTGTCTGGCGACTTAAAACAAAAAAAAAGGATAACGGCCAGTTGTTCATCCTCACCAATAGTTTGGAAAGCGACGTACAAAATCTAAGCTATGAACGCCTTTTCGGGAAGGTCATTTCTCTTCAGGATACCATGGCATCAATCGTTTCCAACAGAAGTGGCCGGATCATAAAAGAAGTGGTGCAAATCGCAGGGATGGCATTTCTGCCCATTGGCATCTGAACCTTCAAGGGGTTAACAGTTTCTCAAACCGCTGCAATTGACTTTTGTAATATTCTTTCTTGTCTTTTGAACGGTTCAGAGCCTCTTTCGCAGCAATGACAGCCTTCTGAATATCATTATTAGCAGAAAGCGCTTCAGCATAGGTGTCTAAAATAAAGGGGTCTCTTTTTTGTTCCAAAGCCCTTGTGGCATATTCCAAGGCCTTTTTCCTGTTCCTGTACCCTTCTTTTGGACATGTTGCAAAAAGCCAAGACAGATTATTTAATGCATGAACATTTTCCGGGTCTATTTTTAAAACCGCTTCATATGACTCAATGGTCTGTTCATAATTTTTCTTTTTATAATAATAATCACCGACAACCGCATAAAGATCTGGATTTTCAGAATCAACATCCAGTTGTTGAAAAAGAATATTTTCAGCTATAAAATTACCGAATGTCTCCCTGGCCATGCCGAAATTTATGGAATAACCAACCCCAACCAGTATCATCACCAGGACAACATATCCGGTAATTATTTTTTTAATATATACATGATGGGCCTGTATTAAAGCAGGGGTTGATTGACATTTTTCCAGGAATCTTATTCTTTGCCCGATACTGAAATGATGCCAGTTAGGCTTTTCAATGGATTGCCCGGAAAAAGATGCGATCTTGTAGAATGTTGAAATAAGCGGAGATGCAGTCTGACGTTCAAAGTTTCTCATGAAAAATCCGAATACAAACCTGAAATAAAGGATAAAAGATCCAATAAGTGTTGTGCTGATTAAGATCGGGTAAACCGTGTTTTTTTCGACACCGACAAACTCAAACAGCTTATAAACGGGTTCAAAAATATATAATAACAGCATAACAGGTTCAAAAAAGACAAAATTACAGGCCATAAACCCTGCAAAAAAGAGAAGGTAAAGCAGCATATGATATTTTTGGACATGCCCGATTTCATGCATCATCACTGCATCTAATTCATCACCATTCAATGAGTTAAGCAAGGCAGGCGTCACAAGGATATACCGGAACCGCCCGACAAGACCCATTACGCCAGCCGTAATCATGGTGCCGCCAAATAACTCCCATTTTAAAATATTTGAATATTTTATCCCGGCTTTCTGGCAAACACCTTCGATTCTGGTTCTTGGTAATCCCGGTTCCAGAGGTTTGCAATTCCAAAGTTTTTTGATTAAAACAGGCCCGAAAATGGCGATGGCAACGAGGAACAAGGCGATATATCCAATTTCTCCGGCAGGGGTTTTTAATAATTGCCTGACCGGCTGCCAGGGCAACAGCCTCAGGATATCGGCAACTATTGACAGGAAAAACCAGGGCAGTAGTGCTGGTAAAGAAAAAGAAACATTGGACATGATAAAGTTCTTTTTTGATATTTTCCCTGCAAAATACCGCTTCTGAACACCATATGCTGCATTCCAGATAATGATCAGATATAACAGAAACAGCCCTAAAAAAATAATGGCTTCAATCGTTGGAATAACATCAAATAATTTTATTCCGGAAAATAAAAGGGTCAATTTAAACCCATAAATATTTACGGCAAAAATCACCAGCGCAAGTACAGACAGATGGGATATATAATTATTGATTAAATGGTCAACATTCCCATACAGATTTTCAGATGCTTTTTTTTCGAGCCGTTTAAATGCCATATGACAAATAAAAACAAATAAGACACTGATCATAAGACTGGCGAAGACAAGACTATTATCAACACCTTTAGCCGTCTCAAACAGATCTGAAGTGGTATAGATAATCAAAGCAATAATAAAATATAAAAAATTAGAAAACATTTAAATGATTCCCTGAGTGGCAAAAGTGTTCAAAATTATCCAGGATTTCACATCAAACTTGATCTTGTTGTCATACAAAATATCTGAGGCCTGTTCCCTGGATAACATCATGACTTCAATATCCTCGGACGCTTCATTGAAACGGCTTGTGGGATGGCCTTCACATTCAACAAACACCAGGCTGATGGACTCGTCGGTCATGCCGGAAGATGAAAAAATGGCAGGACTTTTTTTTAACACTTTTGTAATGGTTAAACCGGTTTCTTCAAAAAGTTCCCTTTTCCCTGTCTGCTCAACCGTCTCACCAATATCCACCAGGCCTGCCGGAAATCCGTATTGATACCCGCCAAGGGCAACTCTGAATTCTTTTATGACGACTATTTTTGATTCTGGTTTATGAAACGGAACAATAACGACCGCATCCGGTTTTGTATAATTTTTTTCAAGGGGATTTAACCGGTTTGATCGTGATGCGAAAATCCATTGTTTTTCACAATTTATCCGATCTTTATAACTGATTGAAAAAAGATTCAGATAGTTGCAGTCTGTTATTTTTTTGACAGTATTAATTTTCATATCTGCTCCCTGCTAAAATCCATGGGTAGAGAATAAGCATGCAAGGAAGGAATACTACTCAATATTATTTATTTTTACAATGAAAGAAATTTCAGGCTGAAACAGGAATTATACAACCATCAAATGCTTGAATACAAACCAGAAATGACTGGCACTTCCCATCAATACAAACAAATGCCATATCTCATGGAATCCGAATATACCGGGAAATGGATCGGGTTTTTTGATAGAATAGATAATGGCCCCGCTACTGTAAAACAATCCGCCCAGGGCCAGCCAGAACAGACCGGCCGGTGAAAGGATTTTAACCAGCGGATATATGGCAACCACACACAGCCATCCCATCATAAGATAAATCATAGTAGAAATCCACCGGGGAACATTCATGGCAAAAATTTTTAATCCAATCCCGATAACTGCAATTCCCCAGACAGCACCAAAAAGTGTCCATCCCCAGGGACCGCGCAACGGAACAAGACAGATAGGGGTATAAGATCCGGCAATGACCATAAAAATCATCACATGATCAATCTGTCGAAAGACAAGCAAGGCTTTTCCAGATATTTTCAGTCCATGATAAAGGGAACTGGCGGAATACATTAACAGCAACGTCGTTCCAAAAATGGAAAAAGAGACGACATGCCATGCATCTCCCCTGGTAGCGGCAAATACAACCATTAATGTCAAACCGACGATAGATGCAAGGACACCTGCCATATGGGATAAAGCATTTACAGGCTCTCTAAAAATTTTCATGTACGAAACCATATGCACATTATATGTCCTATTTTATTAAATTAACACTGTTTTTTTGAGTATGACATTTCTTTTACCTTGTGTCAGTTGAAGGCTGCTCCCCTTACGTCTGCTACAGGCTGATTCCCTTACGTCCGCTGGATGGACATTGCAACACGGGTTAAGATTCCCTGCGCTGACCGCCCTGAACTCACTCATTCTTCGTTCAAACACCATGGCGGTTTAACCGCTGCGGCAATCAAACCGTGTAAGCAAAGATCCATATGCTCCCGTAAGGCAAACAACCTTCAACTAACAAACCAAAACAGAAAATAACTGATGTGATTAGAGCTTTATTTTTTACACATAACGCAGAAGTCAGGTGCAGCCAGGGTTTCCACAACCTCTGCTAAAAATTATAAATTTTAATTTAACAACAATCTGCCAAAACGGCGCAGACCCTGGCTGTCACCTGAACTGACAGGTTAGCACCTATTGGTACGGCTCTATAACTTCTAAAATATTGTATTGGCTCAACTTAGTATTTGCAGATTCAATGTAATTTTTAATTGACTTTTGTGTGGTTTTAAATTCGATAGCGATTTCTTTAATTGAGTATTCTCGTTTCTCTTGAATACCATGTAGCATCCTTAGTATTTTTTCTTCTCTTGGTGTTAATCTGGCCAACATTTTTCGCATTCCCATAGAGAGATTCCATTCCCATTTTTGTCTAAAATAATCTTTAGAAAAGGAACGCGTAAACATAACAACTTCTTCAATCATTTCTTTTTGAGATCTTTCGGGCTTTTTTTTTGAGCTTTTAGGGAT
>JAFCZY010000451.1:1823-2310 GCA_019314105.1 Deltaproteobacteria bacterium | reverse complement strand
ATCCCAGGTGACGCTGTTGTACAGATCAAGCGTAAAATTGGAACCGGTGTAAAATGTCCCTATTGCGGCACCAATCAGCAGAACACCGACAGAACCGTTTATAAAGAGAAATAGTTCGTAAATACTTGATCCAAGGAAATTATTTGGTTTTTTCCGGTATCCATAGGAGACTGCCTGTATGATAAATGAAAAAAGGATCAGCATCCATACCCAGTAGGCACCGCCAAAACTGGTGGCATAAAATTTGGGGAAAGCGGCAAACAACGCACCGCCAAACAAAACAAGGGTTGTAAATGGCATTTCCCATTTACGTCCCAGAGAGGTGATGACCAGTGTTTTTTCAAGGTCGGTTTTGGCGACCTGCCACAAAAGGGTCTGTCCGCCCTGAACTAAATTAAGAAACAAAAAAAGAGCGCCAACAATGGAAGTAATGATCCACCAGAGTTGCTGCAAGGTTGCATAATCAAGGTTTATCATTTTAACGGCC
>JAFCZY010000451.1:0-1781 GCA_019314105.1 Deltaproteobacteria bacterium | reverse complement strand
TTTAACGGCCCTCCCTCCGGTCCAATGGATATTTGTTTTAGCATAATGCTTATTTCAGCGGCAAGCAAAAGCGTAAATACCACGAAAAACATGAAGAACGTCATCTGAACATTTCCGGCTGAAAGAGTTGTTGTTGATGCCTTAACGGGCAAAAGACCATAAATAGCCCAGGGCTGGCGGCCTACTTCTGCTACCACCCATCCGGATTCCTGAGCCATTAATCCGAGAAAACCGGAGATTAAGCCCAAAGGCAGTAGGTATTTTTTTTTTTTTTTTCTGGTAAGAGAATTTTTTATGGCATAAAAAAGAAAGGCAGCGAACAGAACCGGAAAGAAAGTGCCTAAAGCCACCATGATATGAAAGGCATAGTAGGGAATGGCAACCGGTGGAACTGCTTCTTCATGGGTGTCAAGATATCCGTATCCCATGTAATCCTGATTTTCCTTAAATCTTGCCAACGCCAGCGCTGCTTTTGGATGATTGTTTCCTTTTCGGGCCTGTTTAAACGCTGCAAGATCATTTATGGCTGTTTTGCCTTTGGTCATTTTTGATGCAGTCGATTCTATTCCCTGTTCTTCATTCCCATAAACAAGATCGTCAATTCCTGGTACAAATGAGGTGAAGGAACGGTTTGCTAAAAGAGAAAGCATAAAGGGAATTTTAATTTTTATCAGAAAAGGGTCCTGCCCGTCTCCCGGCTGTTTATCACTACGCAGAATGCCCGCAGCAACAAGGCCGGCCGTTGTTTCTCCCTTATATAATCCTTCAATGGCTGCCAGCTTCATGGGTTGTTTCTGAGCAACCGCATAGGCAGATTCATCCCCGCTGAAAGCAACAAAACTTGAAGACAGCAGACCAAAGACAGACGCCACAATAATGGATCGTCTTGCCATCTGAAGATGCCGGCCTTTTATAAGATACCAGCAGGAGATGGTCAGTACGAATAAAGAAGCAAATAAAAATCCGGAACTTGAGGTATGAACAAATTTGGAAACAGCCACAGGATTAAAAACAACCTCAAAAAAATTTTGCATTTCAAACCGTGCAGTTTCAGGATTAAAGGCCATGCCAACCGGATGTTGCATCCAGCCATTCGCCACGAGAATCCAGACTGCTGAAAGATTTGAACCGATGGCGACCATCCATGTGGAAAAAAGATGAAACTTTTTTGAAACCCTGTTCCAACCGAAAAACATGACAGCAAAAAAAGTGGCTTCAAGAAAAAAAGCAAAAAGGCCTTCAATAGCAAGGGGGGCACCAAAAATGTCTCCAACTATCCATGAATAATTGGACCAGTTCGTTCCGAATTGAAACTCAAGGATAATTCCGGTTGCCACACCAATGGCAAAATTGATGCCGAATAAGGTCATCCAGAATTTTGTGATGGATTTCCATTCCTTATTTCCCGTGCGGACATAAATGGATTCAAAAAAAGCGCACAAAAAAGAAAGCCCCAGGGTTAAGGGTACAAAGATCCAGTGATACATGGCAGTAAAAGCAAATTGTGCTCTTGCCCAGTTCACCATAGTCAAATCAAAATCCATTATTATTTTTCCTCCTTATTCTTTATAATTTGGTTAAATGAAATTTGGTTTTATATTGGTAAAGATCATTCCAGTTTGCTTAAGGAAGCAGTCCTTGTGATTTGTTCAAGCACATAATTGCTTTTTTCTTCATCAGTTTCAAATTTTGTATTCAGGAAGTTAGGGAAGAAGAAAAGTTTCAGGATTACAAACATCACAAAAAGTTTTATCAGAATAATTTTCCACAGTTTTTTTCCA
>JAFCZY010000127.1 GCA_019314105.1 Deltaproteobacteria bacterium | reverse complement strand
TGAACAATTGAAGGCGTAATAAAAATCAAGAGCTCCTTTCTATCATCTGTATCAGTATCCGTTCTAAAAAGCCTTCCCAGGATAGGAATCCCTGACAGAAAAGGAAGTCCGGATCTGCTATCACCCTCTGTTGTTGTTACTATCCCCCCAATAACAATGGTGTCATTATTATTTATTAAAAGCTCGGTATTGACTTCATTAGTACTAATAGTCGGAGGGCTAGTGTTTTGTTTGACACTATTTTTTGTCAAATGGATTTTCATTGAAATCCTTTTATCCGGTGTGACATGGGGCGTAACGTCCAACAGCAAATCAGCATTTTTGAATTTTACGGAAGAGCCACCTGCATCATCCCGTTCAAGATACGCCACTTCCTCGCCCTGTTTTATTGTGGCACTTTCATTGTCCAGTGTCAGAATTCGAGGCGATGACACAATTTTTGTATCTCCTTTTGCTTCAGACGCGTCCAGTTGAGCGTTAAGTGCCGTAGCGCTGGAACCAAATAATCTGAAAAAAGAAAAATCCAAATTGCCTGAACCAGAAGAAGTCGGATGATTAACCGATACACCAAAATCTTGTATAAAATCTGATGTAACAGCAGAAGCATTGGAAAGGTTAAACCCTATTCCCAATTTTCGTAAAAACGTCTTTGACACCTCCACCACTTTGGCTTCAATCATAATTTGCGGGGTTACTTTGTCCAATCGATAAATAATATCCTTTGCCTGATCAATTATTTCCTGGGTATCTGTAATAACAATCATATTGGTTCGTTTATCAATACTAACCGTCCCTCTTTCTTTAGTCAGAATCTGATCTATGTGTGGCTTAATATCTGCTGTGGCATCTGAATAATTGATGGGGATATATTCTGTCACCAATGGTTCTAAACTCTTTTTGTCGTCCAAAGATTTTTTCCGGGCTACAATAAGTTCCTGTGCTGAGGCTTCATCTTTTTTCAATGTCTCCAGGGTTGCAATCCGGATCACATTGCCTTCTTTTTTCATGCCAAGGCTATTCATCTTTAATACCAGGTCCAGCACCTGATCCCAGGGGACCGGCTCTTCAAGGGTTAAGGTTACCTTTCCCTCAACATCCTTATCAATGGCAAAATTAAGCCCTCCCACACTTCTAAGGATTCTGAAGACGTTCTTAATATCCGTTTCGTAAAAATCCAGCTTGATTTTTTCACCGGTATATTGTTTTGACCCGTATATTGTTTCCTCCAGATTTTTCTCTTTATCTACACCTGCTTCCAGTCCTTCAGGCTGGTCTACAACCGTTTGAATTTGAGACCCGCTGATTCCTTTTTTCATGGCTTTAGTGAAGACGGGTGGTTCTACAGTAGATGGCTCAAAAAATATTGAAATGATATTTTGAGTCTGAACAATCCGATAGGGGACCTGTTCCCTTGTTTTTATCTCAATTTTGCCAATTTTCTTTTTTCCCGGAACCTGGATCGGCATTAAACTTTCCACCGCAGATTTAAAATATTGAGTTAAAAGGGGCCGTTTATGGTAATCCGGAATAATGGTATTATAAAGATTCAAATATAATGTGTCGTTACCCGCCAGGGTGATATCATACTTCACCGGATGGTTTGTCTGAACAACAATATCGGATTTCCCATCCTCCATTGTATTAAACTCAATATGCGTCATTGTTGCTGTCGTATCCGGAATAATAATATTCTCTTCAGATACCAGGCTTTCATCTTTCTCCATACTACCAGAGAGTACCAATTTCAACGTATGATTATTTTCAGTCACTTCATAATTCAAATCCTCTTTTAACAGGATCTCTATTTTTACGGTTGTCTTCTCTTCATCCGCATAGGTTACCATCAGATCGCCAATACTTTTATTTTCCGGCAGGGTCGTTTTTAAATTATCGGCAATTGTGGTTTCAGGAAGATAAACAGCAATCCCAAAAGGAAAGGATTGTTTTATGGAAGTATAGACTAATTTTTGATTTCCTTGAATTTTGACCTCAATCATTTGATTCTGCAGCTCAACACTGACAGCACTGATCTGTCTGTCACCCGGAATAACAGCACTTTTATCTGATACTCCCTGCTGCATCTGCAATTGTTCAGCCGTTTGAACCTTTTCAGTTTTCTGGACAACACACCCGGCAACAATGACTACAAGCAAAAGAAAACTAAATAATTTAATCCTGTTTCCTATTCTTTCCATTTGAAAAAAAGGCATATTACTCCTCATTATCAATTTTATGAAGTTTTATTTCCTGAGTTTGCTCTGTAATTTTTCCTTTAAAATTCTTAACAAGCTCTGTAATGACAATACTGCTCTTTTTAATTTCTGATACTTTCCCCCGGTTTTTCCCGATATAGGTACCGATACCGACCTCATAGCCTTTGCCACTAGCCTCTTCCACCATGGCAACCCGCTTATTTTTCATAATAATAACTGCCACCAGGCGGATCTGGCTTAATTCAATTTTTTCAAGAGGCGTTAGAATCCTTTCAGGGTCCTTATCAAAAAATGCTACAGCTTCTGATTTAGCCTGGATTAGCGGTTTGAACGGATCAATCTTATCCTGGGAATCATAATGTTCTTTTTCTTGTCTGACGGGTTCTATTTCTGCTTCTATTTCTGCTTCTAAAACCGGCTGAACATCTGCACCACTACCTTCCATCTTGAGATCTGTTTCAGGGATTTGATCCTTTTCAGGGGTTAATTCAATTTTTTTATCACTCTTTACTATCGCTTCCGGTTTCTCTGGTGTTTCCGGTTTCTTTTGAATAACCGATTGGATTATTTTTCCTGTAACCACACTGGGTGCCGGCGCCTTTGGTGGTGGGGGGGGCTCATCACATGCAACAATTAAAAAGATAAAACAGACTGCAAGTGTTAATAAAATTATGTTTGGTTTAGACATCATTATAAATTCTTTTTTTATCTACCCCTATTTCTTTCTTTTTTTCCGTTTATTTTTACCAACCGATTCTTTTTTTTCAACAAACCTATAGGTAACCGCCTGGCAGCTCATCCCTAATATTCCACCACTTTTTTTACTTTTCACATCAACCTTATTGATATTCACAATCCTGTTAAGCCCTATAATCTGAAAGAAAAAATCCGTAAGCTGATGATATCGTCCCTCAACCTTTATGGAAATAGGAATTTCTTTATAAAACTCCCTGTTGATTTCATTTCCCGGCTGAAACAGATAAAATTCCAGGCCTGCATCACTTCCTGCTTTGGAAATGCCTGTCAATAAAGAGGGGAGTTCACGTTTATCAGGAAGGACTTCCATTGCCCGGTTAAATTCCTCCTGAGCTTCGGCCATCAATTTTTTATATTTTCCAATTACTGCTGCTCTGGCCTTATATGTTGAAAGCACATTTAACTGGCTTTCATAATTTTGTTGAGCATTTCTTAATTCCTCATGCTTTGGCATAAACATAAAATAATAATAGGCCCCGCCAATGGCAGCGAAAGTTACAAGGCAGATAAGCAGACGCTGTGCTTTTGTAAGTGTCCCGACTTTTTTAGAAAAGACGGCCAGCTTTCCTTTTATTTGATCAATTTTGGTTTTTTCCATGCTCATTTTTTGCCTTGTTTTACATCCTCTTTTTTCTCTTCTTTTGGTTTTTCTTTTCTACAAAGCAACTCAAATGATTTTAACATCACACCATCTTTGAATTTTTTCATTTTTGCTGTTTTTAAATCAACTTTATCAAAGAGTGGGGACTTTTCAAGTTTTTCCATGAAATCGGCAATTGTGGGGTTGTCAAATGCAATCCCTTTGATAGTAACCCTACTATTATCTGTTTTAAAACTTTCAAGCCACATTCGCTCAGGGACAATCATGTCCGTCATGCCGTCAAACAAAACCAGTTGTTTTTCTCTCTGTTTCTTCAACGAGGATACAATTGCAAGCTTATCTTCAAGAATTTTCAGGCTCCTTTTAATTTTGGCCACCTGATCAGCTTTTGCTTTATATTTTGAAATTTGAGAATTGACCTGTTCTGTTTTTTCTTTTATCGTAAAAATTTGTTTGTTAATGAACTGAGTATACCAGGAAAGTGCTACAGCAGATAAAACAATCAATAATAAAAAAACAGATATCTGTCTTCTAATATTCTCTTTTTTTCTGGCAACTCTAAATGGTAAAAGATTAATTCTTATCATTTATCATCTATTCTTCGTAACGCAAGCCCTATGGCTATCGCCGCCAGGGGACCTGCCTGGGTTATAAAATCATCTGAGAATTTCTTTTCATCTATAATCAACCCTTCAAACGGATTAATGATTGACACGTCTGCATCAAATTCAGATAAAAGGAACTCTTGAAATCCTTCAGTAAAAACACCACCACCACTCAGTATAATTTTTTCAATTTTCTCATCATTGGTACTGGACACATAAACATCAACCACTTCACGAATCTCAGAGCACCATGACTGTGCAACTTTCGAACCTATTCCCTGAATTCTATCCTGGCTGACAATATCATTTGTCTCTCCATTCAGTGTCTGTCTCGCTTCATCAACCGTTATATCAAATTGATCACAAATCTCTTCTAAAATTTGATTTGTTCCCGACACATTATCTCTCATCATTAATGATGAATTGTCCTTTAATATATTCAAAGACATTTTCGATGCGCCGATATCAATCAACAAGGTTGTTTTCTCCCTGTTCTCATATGGAAGTCTTTCATAGGCATTTTGAAGTGCGAATGTATCAACATCAATTATTCTGGGATTAAGCCCGGCCATTTGAATCAAATCAATATACTCAGTCACCAGATCTTTTTTAGCTGCAACCAACAATACATTCACCTGATCAGAAGAAAAGTCACTTTCTCCCAGAACTTGATAATCAATATTGACATCATCAATATCATAGGGGATATATTGTTCCGCTTCAGAATATATTGTTTTATGAAGGTCTTTTTTGGACCCGGTTGTTGTGTCAATTGTTTTTATTACAACTGAATGGCCGCCGGTTGAAATTGCAACATTTTTCTCGCGAATTTTCTGGGATTTAAAAAGCGCCCGGATTTTGGCAGCAAGGCCTTCCATATCCATAATCCTGCCTTCAACAATGGTACCCGGAATAATTCGAGTGTAACCAAATTTGTGTAAAACAAGCCCTTTCCCCATCACTTTGATCTCAGCAACTTTAATGAAAGAAGAGCCAATATCCAGACCGACAAGATGATCTTTTTTCCCGAAAATCATATACTTCCACAATAATAAGGTAAAACCAATACTGCTCGGGCCTATACGACTTACAATCTTTTATATTGATCTGTAACGTCAATATGACTATACTTTGATGCTATATTGCTGTAAAGTCAAGCACTATCATGGTTTTTGTTAATTTGACAGCAAAAAATAGAACTGACTGGGAATTTTAATAAAAAAAAATGGTAAAAAAAATAAATACTTCACAAGGGGTTAAACCCTTCAGGCTGGTCAAATTTTTCACATTTTCATCCCTGGTGATTATGTTCACAGCAACGATTGTCATCTCCGCTTTGAATGCCCACTGGGTAAGAAATATTCTTCTCGAAAAGAGCGAAGAATACGCTTCCGTCCTTGTTGAGAACCTCAACCATCAGATCATTTCCAGATTTATGATCCCTGTATTAGTCCGACACGGAGAAATCAGATTACGCGAAAAAGAGCAGTTTCTTCTGATGGATAAAGTTGTCCGATCGACCCTGCACAGCTTTAATGTCGAAATGGTCACTATCTATGACGAAAAAAATATCATCTCCTATAGCTTTGATCAGACTGAAATAGGACAAAAAAACGCCGGCGGTGTCCATTATGAAAAAGCGATGAAGGCAGAAGCGACATCAAGACTCATACAACAGGGCAGCTTTCTGGAACTGCTGTTCTGGTCTCCCCAGGAAACAAAAATCATCACCTTTGCGCCTTTGAGAGCTGAAAACCGGATTTCACCCACCCTGGCAGGCCCTGTACTGGGTGTCATTGAAATTGTCCGGGATGTTTCCGATGATTATAAAAAAGTGGTTAAACTTCAGGGGCTCACTATTGGGTCCTGCTTTATTGTCATGGGAATCCTTTTTTTCGTCCTTCTGTTTGTCGTTAAGCATGGCGAAAAAATCATAGAAAAAAGAGCTGAAGAAAGGATTAAGCTTGAAGAA
>JAFCZY010000126.1 GCA_019314105.1 Deltaproteobacteria bacterium | reverse complement strand
GTCAAAGCTTCATCCCTTATGGTATTCGTCCTATCTGCCGGTATATTTTTTCATTTCCAGCATTTTTGCCGGCATGTCCATGGTCATTTTTGAGGGAAGTCTTGCCCATCGCTATCTTAAATACAAAATGGATGAAACGCATTTGAGCGAAAGTCGCGGGGTTGCCTTTGGATTTGCCAAGGCAGCCTCATGGGTCATGATGGGATATTTTTGTATCAAGATCATTGGCCTTTCCATAGACAACAACTGGCATTATCTCTTCACGGGATGGGGACTCTGGTTCCTTTTGGAGATAGTTGGATTTGTCCTTTTCCCGGCCATTTTATATGCAGTGGGGTCAAGGGAAAAGAACCTTGTGCTGGTTCGGCTGGCATCCATCTGGACGGTTCTGGGAATCATATTGAACCGGCTCAATATTTCCGTTGTGGCATTTAACTGGCATCTGCCCTCAGCCCAAAGATATTGTCCCAGTTTTATGGAAATCGCCACATCTGTTTTTATCGTTACGCTTGGAATTGTGATCTACAGATTTATTGCAACCCGGATGCCCATTCTTCATGAACACTCTGATTATAAGGCCCATTAGACGGATAAAGGAGAATACTTTGGAAACCATTATTTTTACACTTCAGGATTTCATGACGCATACCAAAGGGATAACGTATATTATCATGGGGGGAATTCTGATTTTTATGCCGCTTTTTTGGAAATTTTTAACGGATAGAGAAAATGATTAGTAACTTATATGGAGGGTTAAATCATGCATGATCTTTTAACAGGCATTTTCTTCTGGAGTGCTCTGGGAATTTGTCTGATGGGAATGCTTGTGCGATTTATCATGTATTTCAAGGGCTTAAGCTGGCGGTTGGACAGGGTAGCGTATACCTCGTACCCGGGCGCTGGATTTAAAGGGGCAGTCCGGTCTATCTATAAATGGCTGATTCCTTTTGGAACCTATGGCTGGCGGACCCAGCCGTTCATTGCCGTTGTTTTTTTTGGATTCCATATCGGCGCTGTTCTGATTCCTCTTTTTTTGTTGGGACATAATTTGTTCCTCAAGGAAAAACTGGGGATTTCATTTTTTACTTTAAATGCTGCTTTTGCGGATATATTAACCTGGACTGTGGTTGCCAGTGCTTTTTTCCTTGTGTTAAGACGACTGGTTCTTCCTGAGGTCAGGATAATGACCACACTCTACGACTATTTTATCCTGGCCATATCTATTGCGCCCTTTGTTACAGGGCTTTTTGCCCGATACCAGGTCGGGGAGTATTCATTTTGGTTGAACATGCATATTTTTTGTGGTGAGCTCCTTTTAATTGCCATTCCCTTTACCAAGCTGTCTCATGTTTTCTTGTTCTTTGCATCCCGTGCCCAGCTTGGAATGGATTTTGGAATTAAGAGGGGAGGAATGAAAGGGACAAAAATGGCTTGGTAGATAATACCTGTTATGCCTAAGTTTTAAGGAGAACAATCCATGCCGGAAGGAACACTTTGTAACAAAATGCCTGTTGATACAGCAGAAGGTATTACGACACTATTGTCAGATACCAGCGGGGATACCTATTATCAGGAAATGAAGGAACTGGAAGTTGACAGTGACCTTTTGTGGAAAACCATACAGAATACCTGCAAGTCACGCATGAAAACCTGGCTTGAAATTTGTGCCCATTGCGGCATGTGTGCCGAATCCTGTTTTCTTTACTTGGTCAACGGCCGGGACCCCAAACAGGTACCTGCGTATAAGATTCAATCTACCCTTGGTGAAATTATCAAAAGAAAGGGAAAGGTGGACAATCAATTCATGCGGGACACCATGGAGGTCGCATGGGCAAAATGTACCTGCTGTAACAGGTGCGGTATGTATTGTCCCCATGGGATTGATACGGGCATTATGTTTGGTTATCTCAGGGGCCTTCTGTACCAGCAGGGCTTTGTGCCCTGGGAGTTGAAAATCGGTGCGGGGATGCACCGGGTTTATAGAGCGCAAATGGATGTCACAGATGCGGATTTTGTCGATACTTTTGAGTGGATGGTTGAGGAGTATGAAGATGACTATCCCGGGCTTACCGTTCCGGTTGATAAAGAAGGTGCTGGCATCATGTACACGGTGAATGCAAGGGAAGTAAAGCACTATCCGGAAGATCTTGCCGAAGCCGCCATCCTCTTTCATATAGCCGGTGAGAACTGGACGGTTCCTTCTAAAGGGTGGGAGGAGACAAGCCTTGCCATGTTTGCTGGTGATTGGGCGGCCTGCAAGATGCAGGTGGAAAGCGTATATGACGCTATGGAAAGATTAAAGCCGAAACGGATGATTGGAACCGAGTGCGGTCATGCCCACAGAGCAACCGTTATCGAAGGGCCTTATTGGGCGGGACGAAAGAATGGTCAACCCCCTGTTGAGTCCATCCATTATGTCGAATGGCTGGCAGAAGCACTCAACACGGGAAAACTTAAAATTGATCCGTCTAAAAGGATAAAAGAGCCAGTGACCCTCCAGGATTCATGTAATTACATTAGGAATCAGGGGCTTAAGCAAGCCACACGAGATATTATGAAGCATATTGTGGCGCCAGGGTATTTTATCGAGATGTCTCCCAATAAAGAGCATAATTATTGCTGTGGCGGTGGCGGGGGGTTTAATGGGATTGGTAAGTTCAGAAAGCAGCGAAACATTGCTTTGATCGCAAAGAGAGATCAGATTCTTGCCACCGGGGCAAAGCTTGTCCTTGCACCCTGTCATAACTGCTGGGATGCTATTCGGGATCTTGAAGAAGAATATGAAATTGGTATCCGCTGGTCGTTTTTAAAACCAATCGTCATAAAAATGCTGGATATTCCGGACCATCTGAGACCTGAGGAATAGAGCCGATCCTTTAATGAAATGAGGTTTGATATGTTTAAAAAAATATTATTTGCAACATCTGCAACCGAAGCCAGCGATCATGCGGCAAGG
Source organism: Deltaproteobacteria bacterium (assembly GCA_019314105.1). GTDB lineage: Bacteria > Desulfobacterota > Desulfobacteria > Desulfobacterales > Desulfobacteraceae > Desulfobacula. The sequence continues at coordinate 3,196 of JAFCZY010000126.1, read as the reverse complement.
GTTGCCTTTAACATTGCGAAAACTTATCAGTCGAACTTGAATATTTTTCATGTACTGGGGGTACCCACAAGGGGATACAGCCAGGTTGTCGTGGATGTTAAAACCAAAGAAAGAGTGGATGTCGATGAAGATTATACCGCATGGGTAACAGAAGAGATTAAAATCTATTATGAAAAATATCTGGATGAACCGCTTGATTATACCATCGATGTTGCAATAGGCTTGCCTGCCCGGGAAATATTGAGACAGGCGAAAACACTACAACCGGATTTGATATTGATCGGCGGAAGCACCGGGGATGAAGATGATATTGTTTATAAGAAGAGTTCTGTCGGATCAACCCTTCAAAAGGTTGCCAAAGCAGCCAAATGTCCTGTTCTTATTGTAAACAGGCCTGCCGCTTCTTTTTGGGGCGGGTTGTCAAATATTGTTTTTGGTACGGATTTTTCTAAAACGTCAGACAAGGCATTTGATTTTGCAATAAAGGTCGCCAAAGCACTTGATTGTGAGCTCAGTGTTTTTCATGCCCTTGATATTACGTCTTTGCATACCGGTAAAATGCTAAGTCAGGATGAAATTGAGCAGCAGATAAGAGAATGCTTAAGAAAAATCCGGTCAAGATATGAGTCCCGGTTAAAAGAATTGAAAGGATATTCCATGGATGTCTGGGAAGGGATCCCTTTTATAGAAATTGTTAAATATGCAAGGGATAAGCAAGCCGATCTGCTCATTATGGCGCATCATTCACGAAGAGCCCCCTCTGGAGATATCAAGCTGGGAGGAAATGTAGAACAGGTTATCGTAAGGGCAGGGTGCCCGGTAATAAGTATAAACAAATAAGAATCAGAGGATGTTATGAAAAAGAAAATTCTGGTGATTGATGACGATTTGAATATTAGAGATTATCTTGTTTCCCTGTTTAATGATAATGGTTATGATGCTTATGTTGCCAAGGATGGTAAAGAAGGATTCAAGGTGGCAAAGGAGACAATACCGGATCTTATTACGCTGGATATCGAAATGCCGGGAGAATGGGGGCCACGGCTTTACCGTCAGCTGTCACAGGACTCGCACCTTAAAAATATTCCCGTTATTGTTATCAGTGGTCTTTCCGGTCATCAATATGCAGTTGTCAAAGCAGTGGCATCTCTTTCAAAACCATTTGACCGTGATGAATTACTGAAGATTGTAAAACAAACACTGACTTAATTTAAGTGGGTTTAATGAATTATGCCAAAAAAAATATTACTTATCAATGGCGATCAAGATCTTACAGCGGCGTTAAAATTATATATTGAGCGCCAACAGTATGATGTCACCTGTGTTACTACCTTTGAAGCGGTGCTGCAGAAGCTTGCTAAGGATATTTGGGATATACTTCTTGTCGATCCTTTCTTCAATGATGAAATGGTTTCCTGCCTTGAAGTGATTAAAAAGAATTGCCCCCACGTTCAGATCATTGTTCTTGCACAAAGAGACAAGCTTGATACAGCAATGGATATTTTTGAATCGAATGTTATTCATTATCTTGAGATCCCGATTAACAGCAAAGCCCTGGACCTTGCACTTATTGCAGCGAGTAAGAATATTTTAAGAAACAGGAAATTTGATCGATATTCAGAAAGGCTTTCAGCCCTTCATGGTACGCAGGATTTGTTAAATCAATTATTTGAAGAAGTCCCCTGTTATATTTCGGTTCAGGATCGGAACTTCAGGATAACAGCCGCCAATCGGAAATTCAGGCAGCATTTTGGTAATCAGGTCGGGGGACAGTGTTTTGAAATTTATAAGTATAGAACGTCTCAGTGTCATGACTGTCCGGTTGCCGAAACCTTTCAGGATGGAGAATCTCATAGTACTGAAGAAATTGTTACGTCTAAATTCGGTAAACAGTATAATGTTCTGACAAGGACAGCACCGATTCGGAATGAAAAAGGTGAGATTACCCAGGTGATGGAAATGTCAACCAATATCACCCAGATTCGGCAATTGCAGGATCATCTTGTCTCCTTAGGGTTGATGCTGGGGTCCATGTCTCATGGGGTAAAAGGGATGCTTACAGCGTTGGATGGGGGCGTCTATCAACTTGAGACAGGTCTGGAAAAAAAAGATAATAACAGAGTTCTTAAAGCATCTGAACAGATCAAGACCATGGCAAATAAAATTAAAAATATGGTGCTGGAAATTTTATATTATGCTAAATCGCGGGAACTTCAATACGAAGAAATGAGGGTTGACACGCTTGCTGAAAATGTTGTTTCCAGTGTAAAGTCGATGGCAGAAAAATACGACATTAATTTAGATATTTCTATCCCAAAAAATCTCGGAAAAATTGATATTGATCCAAAATGGATGGAAGCATCCCTTATTAATTTTCTTGAAAATGCTGTGGATGCCTGTGTGTCTGACAGAGATAAAAAAGATCATCACATAACCTTTCAAGTTAGTAAGAATTCTAAAAATCAAATTTGTTTCGCCATCACAGACAATGGTATTGGTATGGATACTGAAACGAAAAACAAGATGTTTACACTTTTTTTTACATCCAAAGGATCCCAGGGAACAGGCTTAGGCCTTTTTATCGCTTACAGGGTGATTGAATATCATGGCGGAACGGTTGAAGTTGAATCTGAACCAGGCAAAGGAAGTCAATTTTATATTTCTCTTCCTTTGCATAAGCCGGATAATATAAAAAATGTTGAATTTCCTATGGCAAACAGTTAAAATTCCTTTTATCGTTTCATATAAAATTAATGAAGGAAGACAATGCGTCTGACAACCAAAAGCAGATACGGTACAAGGCTTATTCTGGATATTGCAGTGAATAGTAAGGGAAAACCAGTTCCATTGAGTGATGTTTCCAGACGACAGAATATTTCATTAAAATATCTGGAGCAACTTGCGAGTAAATTGAAGAAAGCAGGCATTATAAAAAGTCATAGAGGTCCTTTCGGCGGCCATATGCTTGCTAAACCCCCTGAAGACATAACCATTGGTGATATTGTGCGAATTCTTGAGGAATCCACCGCCATCACAGATTGCGCGCAGCAGGAAAAACAGGTTTGCGGTGTCTGTAACAGGGCAGGAGACTGCCTGTCTCGGTGGGTGTGGGTTGAAGCCAGCCGTGCAATGTTTAATCGTCTGGATGAAATTACCGTCTCAAGCCTTTTATCAATGAAGAATGAAGCGTTTAAGA
>JAFCZY010000450.1 GCA_019314105.1 Deltaproteobacteria bacterium | reverse complement strand
CTCCGTAATAATCCATTTCCGAAAAGATATGTGCCGGCGATTTTATTTTTGGATGCAAAACCCCGATATTTGCCATAGTAAGGGCGCTCCTCTGGGCTTCTCTGGTGCCGGGATACCTTTCAACCACCAGGCTGAATGTTTTAAGGGCAAGAGGCAATCGGCCCGCTTCCTCAAAGGTGCGAGCGATTATATAAAGAGCGGTCCTGGAATGGTTGCCGTCGGGAAACAAATTCCGGGATATCTTCCAGTGCGGGCCACTTTTCCAAAGCGTCATCGTACCAGACATCAGCGTCATTAAATCGACGCATTCGGGAATAGCAGTCTCCCACACTGAAATATGCGGTTCTGACATGTTTGCCGTCCGGGAATCTTTCTATATATTCTTTAAACTTTCCGATTGCTTCGTCAAATTTTTTTGTTTTGTAGTATATTTTACCCATCATATATAAAGCTTTGGGGGCATAGTCCGATTCAGGATATTTCGAACAGACATTTTTAAATTCCATTAATGCTTCGTAATGAAGATTCAGGCGGCTGTAACTTTCGGCAAGCCTGTAAACAGCCGGCCCGTTTTCCTCCCCTGAATCGGGATAGTTTCGGATGATGTTTCTGTATCGGTCAACGGCTTCCAAAAAATACCGCTTATCCCCCTTTTCTTCTCCTAAAAACCAGTAACAATCTGCCATGCGCCTCAGAGCGGTTTCATTCTTCCCGCTTTCAGGTATCTCTTTGAATTTGCTTAAAGCATCCTCGTATTTTCCGGATGCAAAATCACTCATGGCACTGTCATACGGGTTATCGTCCATCTTCAGATCTATATCCGCTGTTTTATGGGGTGGTGCCGCCTCTATATCCGTGTCATAGGTTATCTTGTAAAATTTCCCTTTATCTGTTTTATGGGACAGCGCAACAACCTCTTCTGTTTTCGGTGGATCAGTTTTCTCTTTTGTTGAATCGGGAACAGGGGGAGCAGCAAAAATTTTTATTTTTGTCAAAGTGGAGGGTGGGGGAGTGCTTTTATTATCCTCCTTATCTGCGTTCCCGCGCAGCGCAATTCTTTTATCTTTAGGCCCGGCTTTTAATAATAAAAAGAAACTCTTAATTACGCCCCTTTCTCTTAATCCCTTTCCGGCCAATAATGCCTCTTCTCTATCTCCATACTGCTTTATAAATACACGCCGCCGTTTTCCTTTCTTTGGAAGATTCACTGTTTTACAGAAAGGATCATAGCCCTGCGCTTTCAGCCTGTCGACCAGCGTTTCAGCATCACCAAAATTTTCATACGAAGACACCACATAAAAATCGTGATATTCATTTTTTGCCTCACTGCTGGCGCTTTCCGAAACTAAAACAGGCAGAAAAATGAACACTGCCGTCAAAGCAAAAAGAATAAGAAATCTGCTATGTGCAAATTTTGTTAAATGGTCGAGTCTTCGAGTCTTCGAATAATTATTATTTGATTTCATATCGTTCACCTAAAAATTATCTCAAGTTTTAATTCTTTTTGCCGATTAAATATGTGGAGACCTTTAAAAACTTAATTTTCCATAAGGTCTCATAATGTGAGAGGTGCGTCATGACAATATCAACTTATCAGGTAGAAAGCGTTCTTAAAGCGTACAGCAAACAGACCAGGGTGGAAAATCCGATACGCCTTAAAGCTGAAAACGTAAACAAATATGCCGATATTGTAACCCTGACATCTGAAAGCAATAAAAAAGAAGCCTTCGACAAAATTTCATACAGCCTGCTGGATATCCTGTCAAAATAAACCTCGTCAAATAGTTGAGGGGTCGAGTTGGGGAGAACTTTTTCCATTATACTTTGAGACCTTTGAATAATGCATATTCCGGAACAATCTTCTTAAACAGAAGTCTTAACTTCTCAATATCTCTCTTTTTTGCTTCTCTTCGCAATATTTCAATCCCGCCATTCAATTGTTTAAGATCAACCCTCCTGCCATTTAAAACCATGATTTTGTTATGATTGGTTGGGACAACATCCTCTTGGTTGGTCAT
>JAFCZY010000125.1 GCA_019314105.1 Deltaproteobacteria bacterium | reverse complement strand
CTTTTTACCCTTCTTTTTGGTCTTTTGGGGTAAAGGTTTCGGGATATCTGTGTTGTTTTTCTGCTCAATGCCGGACAATATATGTTTTGCATTGTCAATGACAACGTCAGGCATGCCGGCAAGTCTGGCCACCTGGATGCCATAACTTTTATTGGTTCCGCCTTTAATCAGCCGTCGCAAAAACACAATATTATCATTGAATTCTTTGACGGCTATATTAAAATTTTTAATTCTGGGTTTTATATCTTCCAGTTTTATCAATTCATGGTAATGAGTGGCAAAAAGGGTCTTAACGCCTTTATTATTTAAATCATGAAGGTATTCGGCAACGGCCCATGCAATGCTCATTCCATCGTATGTACTGGTTCCTCTTCCGATTTCATCAAGAATAATAAGACTTTTGTGTGTGGCATTATTAACGATATTGGCGGTCTCTTCCATTTCAACCATGAATGTACTTTGACCTGAGGAGAGGTTGTCAAGAGCGCCCACCCGTGTGAAGATTCTGTCCACAATGCCAAGAGATGCTTTTTTAGCAGGAACGAATGATCCCATCTGGGCCATTAAGACCGTCAGGGCGACCTGGCGCAGTACTGTGGATTTTCCAGCCATATTGGGACCGGTGATCAACAGGATCTGGTTCTCAACATCATCCATTTCAATGGAATTGGGAACATACCGCTCCCCTTTGATCAATTTTTCCACCACAGGATGCCGCCCGTCTTCAATGGAAATGGTGTTCAAGTCATTGATGACAGGTTTGGTATATCCATTCTCCGATGCTGCCAGGGCAAGCCCCTGGAGCACATCCACTATGGCAATGAAATCCGCCATTGTAAGAACAAGGGCTGCTTTTGAAACAACTTTATCCCTGATGGTGCAGAAAATATTGTATTCCAGGGCATTTCGCTTGTCTTGTGCAGTCAGTATGGTGGATTCGACCTGTTTCATTTCATCGGTAATGAATCTTTCGGCATTCACAAGGGTCTGCTTTCTGATATAATGATCAGGAACCGAATTTGACTGAGCTCTGGATACCTCGATAAAATAACCAAACACTTTATTATATTTAATCTTGAGAGAAGATAGTTTTGTTTTTTCTTTTTCCGTAGCCTCGGTTTTTGCAATCCATGATTTGCCATCCCGTGAAATTAACAGCAGTTCATCCAGTTCAGGATTATATCCATCATTGATCAAATTACCGTCATTGAGCGAATGTCCTGCATCTTCTCTGATGGCGGTTTCGATTAAATGGGCCAGAGCATCAAGTTCTTTTAAAAGCGCTTCTTTGTTTTCAAGAGTGGTCCCGTTAAGTAAAGGGCTTTTAAACAGGGAGAGTTCCTTAAACAGAAGGGGAAGTTTTTTTAAAGAGTTTTTAAGGGCTATCAGATCTCTGGCATTCCCCTGGCCCATGGAAATTTTGCTGCCAAGACGTTCAAGGTCATAAACCGATTTTAAGTGGGTGATAATCAATTGATGAATATGGGACGCTTTTGTGATTTCTTCAATGCAATTTAGTCGCTGCCGGATGTTGTTTTTATTAATCAGTGGATACCGGAGCCAGGTTTTGATCAATCTTGACCCCATGGCCGTAACCGTCCGATCCAGTACATGGATCAGGGTTCCTTTTTTATCCAATGTTTGTATATTGGTAAGGATTTCAAGATTTTTGCAGGATCGATTATCAATTACCAGAAAATTTTTCATATCATAGGGTGTGATTTGAAAAAGATGCGTTGTATCCTGCATCTGGGTGTCCTGGACATAAAAGAGGATGGCACCTGCAGCAGAAATGGATGCCAAAAGAGTTTCTGCACCGAATCCTTCAAGACTTCGGGTTTTAAATTTGTTTAAAAGCCTTTCTCTTGCTTCTTCAACATCAAACGCACCCTTCTCAAGATAGGTAATTTGTCTTCCTTCAAACGCCTGAAGGATAGGCTTGTAGACGGGGTCTGTTTTAAAACTTGTCGGCAAAATAATCTCTTTGGGATCAACCTTTAACGCCTCGTCAATCAGTTCTAAGGGTATTTTTGACTGCCGGCTTTCAACCTGGGTGGTTTTAAAGGTTCCGGTTGATATATCAAGATAGGCGATCCCTGCAACATCTTGTGTCTTTGACAGGGCTAAAAGGAAGTTATTGGATGTCTTATCCAATAAGTCTTCATTTAAAATCATGCCCGGGGTGATGACCCGAACCACCTGCCGTTTCACCAGCCCCCTGGTTGCCGCAGCATCTTCCATTTGTTCACACACGGCAACCTTGCATCCGTTTCCAATGAGTTTGGCAATATAGGTGTCAGCCGCCCGGAAGGGTATCCCGCACATGGGGACCGGGGTGTCGTCATTTTTATTTCTGGAGGTTAAGGCGATTTCCAGGATAGCGGCGGCTTTTTTTGCATCCTCAAGGAACATTTCATAAAAATCTCCCATCCGGTAAAATAAAATCGCATCTTTATATGATTCTTTGATGGTCAGGTATTGCGCCATCATGGGAGTTTTTTTCTTTTTGGTCATACGCTATCTTTGTTTAAGCAGAATCAAACAGCAGTATCTGATTTATCACCTTTTTCATTGTCGTTTTCAGGCTGCTCCGGTATGGGAAGTTCGCTAATTGTCTTTTTTTCCCGCGCTTTTTTAATATACGGATCATGCTGAAACACTTCCAGCTCTGTCTTTAAGGTATCGACCTGTTTTTTAAAAGAGGCGATAGCCGCATCTTTTGTTTTGATTTCTTTTTTTAACCTGAGTTTTACCATAAATCCTTTGATGCCAGCCAGAATAAGGCCCAAAAGAAAGAAAATTCCAAAGTAGGCAGGCAATATTTTGAAGTTCCGGTATCGTCCAGTTCCAGGAAGCGATTTTAAGATCAAATTTTAATGCAACGGTTGTCATGAAATAATCTAAATTCTGGTAAATTAAAATTCCAAACAACCCTAAAATAATCAGCCACAAAAGATATTTAATTTTTTTCATTCATCCACTCCATATCCAAATTTTATATTGTAAACGGTCAAGTTTTGATAATCATAGATCAAATTTTCTTTTTTTTCAATTCTTCTTTTAATAATAAACAGGCTTAAATACTGAATTTAAAGGCAGCATTCAGTAAATATCATACGTTAGAGGAAAATCGGATGAAGCAGATTGACGTCAAGGTTGTCTGAAAAAAATAGGTTCCAATCCAGATGTTCAGGTGGAATTTTTTTTAAGACTTCAAAACAGGAAAAGTGAAGGTGGGGCGGCAATTGTGGGTTTTTATACGTATCGCACACCGTTGCAATAACCTGCCCTTTTTTGACAACCTGGCCGATTTTTAAATTTTTTTCAGGGATGATATGGGCATATGCAAACAGAAGTCGCCGATTGAAAAGTAACGAATTTTCATGTTCAACTACAAGGGTCTGTCCCAGAAAATCATTACAAATATTTAAAATAATCCCGTTTTCCATGGCCGGGACTCTAATGGAATTATCAAAGTTATGCAATTTATCCGGACGTATTCTGTAATAGGTAATGTCTATTCCTTCATGGGCAGAATGCCGGAATTTAAAATCTCCCCACCATTTATCCTTACTTAAAAAGAGCATCCCGCAATGGAACAACCATTGGATTTTTTGACCATTTCCCATGCCGTTGGTCAGACCGTTGACTTGGGAAATGGAGTCAAGATAATCGAAAAATTTGCTCATTACAGAGATTTCAGGATAATTTTATGCCCCATAAGATTAATATCTTCAATAATGGCTTTGACCTCCATATTTTCTCCCAGGAGGCCTTTTAAAAGAAATGTATTTTCTGCAACCGGGGTGATAGCAGCCACGTTTTCCATGATTAGTTTTTCGTCATTGTCTTTTCTTAAGTATACATTGGATTCACACATTTTTTTATCTTCCTTTATTTATTTTTTTATGGGGTCAGGCTTTCCTTATTGTCGTTATTTTTCAAATAACGACAATAAGGAAAGCCTGACCCCACTCTAATGTATCATTTTTACCTTCAAATGCATATCTTTACCACAATCAATGATGGCTCCGCTACAGGTTTTATTCATTGCACAATTGACAACCAGGACATTTTGAAAAAATTGATATCCTGCCTGTTCATGGATATGGCCGCATAACACCATTAAAGGCGGGTGATTTTCAATAAGGTGCCTTAAACCGAAACTTCCGGCACTGAAGTTGTTCATCACTTTATCACAGATCCCTCTGGGCGGTGGATGAACCACCAGGATCGTTTTCGGGGTGATGCTATGTTTAAGACCATCAAGGCGTTGAACTTCTTTAAAGCAGATTTTCGAAACAAAAGGCAACGGTATGGTACCGTTAATACCAAGAAACCGGACATCCCGATATATCAAAGGCGTATGGTTCAGAAGGATGGTATTCTTCTGGCTCTGCAAAAAGCCTTCAACACGGGTTAAATCTGAATTTCCCCGGATAGTCAAAATGGGAATCGGAATATTTTTTAACTGGTCCAGGGTTTTCAAAGGGGAAAAGTAATGGGTTATATCTCCGGCAATGACAAGAATATCAGGGGCTTCTTCAGAGGCAACCTGTTTAATTTTTTCAATTTTCTCAGTCTTCCCGTGAATATCGGCTACAGCATAGATCCGCATGTTTATCCCATATTAAGCAATTTAAAAAAATAACGCATGAAACATACCACTTTTTTGTAGCTTTTGAAAATTTATTTGTCTTGCCCCATAATGCTCCATAATATATATTATTGTAACTTCTATTGAAATTCGGTTAGGATATTATATGAATAACGATTTGAAACGTATCTTAAATTATTTGAATGAACAACGGAGCTTTGACTTTTCCGGTTACCGCACTTCCATGGTTGAGCGCAGGATCAAACAACGATTTTTGTCCATAAAATGTGCGAGCGACAATGATTACCTCAACTATTTGCATGAAAACCCTGATGAACTCGATAATCTAATCGATGTATTGACCATCAATGTGAGCCGGTTTTTCAGGGACACGTTGATGTTTGAATACTTTGCCGACAGGATACTTCCTGCTGTTATTCATCAAAAAAAGGAGGCGGATGATCGAACCCTGCGAATTTGGTCGTCCGGCTGCGCAATGGGTGAAGAACCTTATTCCATTGCAATCCTGGTCAAAGAATTTTTCAAAAAGGATGCTCTGGATATAAATATTAACCTTTTTGCAACAGATATTGATGACAAGATATTAAAAAAAGCGCAAAAGGTAGCCTTTCCTTTTGAAAGCATCAAAAATGTTAAATACAGGCTGCTGAAAAAATATTTTGTTTGCAAAGGAAAATTATTCCATTTAATTCCGGAAATCAGGAATTTGGTATCATTTTCTGCTTACGACCTTCTTGATAAAAAAAGCTATGCACCTCCGGAAAGTATTTTCGGGAGCTTTGATATGGTGCTTTGCCGAAACGTTTTAATCTACTTTGATACCGAATACCAGGATCGAATATTTGACAAGCTATATCGCTCATTGGCCAAAAAAGGCTATCTGGTATTGGGTGAAGCAGAGATTCCATCAATGAAATTTCAAGGGCGTTTCAGACAGGTTAATGAGTGTTGTCATATTTACCAGAAGATATAACTGACTGACCGGACCTGTTCCAAAATTGTTAAAAAAGGATGATACCCCATGGATTTGCTTAATAGAATTACTATAAAAGGAAGAATCATTCTCTCTTTCGGGCTTGCACTGTTACTTTTCATTGTTTTTACGGTGTTTTCAATCATCGAAATAAATGAACTGGGAGAATTAACTTCAACTTTGTATCAACACCCAATGAAGGTTTCAAATGCGGCGATAGAAGCAAAGACCGGCGTTATCCGTATGCACAGGAGCATGAAGGATTTGTCCATGTCAAGGACCCAAAAGGATATACACCAGGCGATTCAAACGACCCAGTCGGAAGAAAAGTTTGTTTGCCAAAATCTTGATATCGTAAAAAACAGGATTCTGGGGAAAGAAGGAAAGGAACTTGTTCATGAGGTGATTGAACTGTTTGCGGGCTGGGAACCGATCAGAGTCGAGGTGGAACTATTAACAATAAAAGGGGATAGGAAGGCTGCCGAACATATTACCAGGACAAGGGGTGCTGACTACGCATTCCGCCTGGAAAGAAAAATGATGGAACTTACTTCTTATGCCACAAACAAGGCAGACGGGTTCATGGAGGAGGCACGGGTAGTGCAGCAGAGGGTTCTGAGGAATACGATTATATTTATCAGTGCCACTATTTTATTGTCTTTGTTGATTGCCTATCTGATCACAAAAAGTATTCTTTCCAATGTATCCACACTTAAAGAGACCATGTCCGAGGTGACGAAAACCGGCATCCTTGTCAAATCAGAAATCACTGGGGAAAATGAAATATCAGACATGGCCTTGCATTTCAACAGACTGGTTGACAGGCTGCAGGGCCAATTCTGGCTTAAAGAAGGGCATGCTTCTCTGGGTGAGGAAATATCTGGCGATCTCACCTACGAAGATCTTGTAAAAAAAAGTATCAATTTTATATCACGATATGTAGATGCGTGCGCCGGTGCCATATATTCCTATGATGAGAAACGTTTTGTGTGTGAACTGAAGGCTTCCTATGCCTTTGTTGAGGGAAAACATCTTTCCAGCGAATTTGGGTTGGGTGAGGGGATTGTGGGCCAGGTCGCAATTGAAAAAAAATCAATCCTGCTTAAAGATATAGCTGCAAAAGATGCTTTGGGAAAAACCGGTACCATCAACGAACCCCCAAAAAATATATACGCCATACCGCTGTTATACGAAAAAGGATTATACGGGGTATTGGAAGTGGCTACATTTGAAGAGATAAGCCCGCTTAAAATTGAATTTTTAAACATAGCAGCCCCCATCATAGCGACAAGCCTTTACACTGCATTACAAGGGATGCGGATTAAAAATTTTCTATCATCAACTCAGAAAGCCAATGAAGAGCTAAAAGCCCAGGCCGAAGAACTACAGTCCCAAACAGCAGAGATCCATGCAACATCAGAAGAATTGCAGGAACAAAATGTTGAACTGAAACTTCAAAAACAGCAGATTGAAGAAGCCAACCGGTTGAAAAGTGAATTTCTCTCCAATATGAGCCATGAGCTCAGGACTCCTCTAAATTCGGTGATGGCCTTATCCCGGGTTCTTATCCGCCAGGCAAAAGACAAATTGTCTGAAGAAGAATTAAATTATCTTAAAATTATTGTACGGAATGGAAAAAACCTTCTTTCACTGATTAATGACATCCTTGATCTTGCCAAAATAGAGTCTGGGAAAATGGATGTCAGTTCAAAACTGTTCTCGCTTAGTTCAGCAGCTGAAACAATAATGGAAAGACTTGAACCGCTTGCCGAAGACAAGGGCATTAAACTTAATCAAGAGATTCCTGATGACCTGCCGCAGATTGAGAGTGATGAGATAAGGGTGCATCAGATTCTTCAGAACCTTATCGGCAATGCCGTCAAGTTTACCACCAAAGGAAGCGTGACTGTCTCTGTTCGAAACGATGGTGAAAATATCCATATTGAGGTTGTGGATACTGGAATCGGGATAGCGGATAAAAATCTGCCGCATATATTTGAAGAATTCAGACAGGTTGACGGAACAACCGCAAGGCAATACGAAGGTACAGGCCTTGGTCTGGCCATCGCCTACAAGGCTGCCCGGATGCTGGGCGGAGACCTGTCTGTTGAAAGTGTTCTGGGAAAGGGGTCTAAATTCACCCTAACTTTACCAATAAAGCGGCAGAAGATAATTCCCGGGCTTGAGTCTTTTGTCACGGGGCCGTCTGCTGAAATATCATCCCCACAGAAAACCTTTCTGGTTGTAGATGATGAACCTGAAATCGTTACCATGATTGCCGATTATCTTTCTCAGACGGGATATTTTACCATAACAGCCACATCAGGAGCCCAGGCCCTTGAACTTGCCGAAAAACATCGGCCTTTTGCCATAACCCTGGATGTTATCATGCCAGATATGGACGGTTTTGAGGTGCTTCAGCATTTAAAGGAAAACCCTGCAACCAAAAATATCCCCACGATTATTATTTCGATATCCGATGATAAGGAGGTGGGATTTGCCTTGGGAGCGGTAGGCTATATAACCAAACCGGTAAATAGAGATTTGCTCAAAGAAATTAAGAAAATCCTTAATGATATTGGGAAGCCACATAAACCTCCGCTATCAAGAGAGCTAAAAACGGCTAAGAGAGTTCTCGTGGTTGAGGACAATCCAGCATCTATGATTCAACTCAAAACAGTTTTGGAAAGCGAGGGGTATCGGGTGGATATCGCAGGCGGTGGTAAGGAGGCTCTTGATTATGTTAAGGGTACGATTCCCGACGGCATTATTCTGGATCTGATGATGCCGGAAGTAGATGGATTTGCAGTGTTGAACAATATTCGAGCCAATATGACCACAAGAAATATACCCGTATTGATCCTTACTGCAAAGGATTTGACATCAGAAGATCTCAAGGAACTGAAGAGCAATAATGTACAGCAGCTGGTTCAAAAAGGAGACGTGCCCCGGGAAACCCTGCTGCACAAAACCCGCTTGATGCTCGGTGAAGCATCGGAGATAGAACCTCAAAAAAAATTGGTGTCACAGGAAATGCCGACTGGATCACTGCCGAAAATAGCCCGGGTAGAAGGAAAGCCAACCATTTTGCTGGTTGAAGATAATCCCGACAACATGATTACAATAAAAGCTGTTTTGTATGACCAATATAACATAATAGAAGCCACAGACGGAGAAAAAGGTCTGGATATGGCTTTAACAGAACGACCTGATCTGATCCTTCTTGACATGTCCCTGCCTAAAATGGATGGTTTTACAATGGTCGGCAAGATTAAAGAGGAGAACAAGACATGCCATATTCCTGTGATTGCGATGACCGCCAGAGCAATGAAGGGCGACAGAGAAATGATTCTTGAGGCCGGCTGTGATGACTACATATCCAAACCCATCGACCCTGAT
>JAFCZY010000124.1 GCA_019314105.1 Deltaproteobacteria bacterium | reverse complement strand
AAACAGATCCATATGAGCTTTTTCAATTTCGTCCAGCAACAGAACCGAGTGAGGATGCTTCCTGATACTGTCCGTTAGAATGCCGCCCTGCTCAAAACCTATATATCCGGGAGGAGCCCCGATGAGCCTGGAAACCGCATGCTTTTCCATGTATTCACTCATATCAAATCTCAAAAATTCTATTCCCATATGATGGGCAAGCTGTTTGGCTACCTCCGTTTTGCCGACGCCGGTGGGTCCCATGAAAAGGAAAGATCCAATGGGGCGATCCGGTGAGGCAAGACCGGCTCTTGATCTTTTAATGGAAGTAGTCATGGTCTCAATGGCATTATCCTGTCCAAAAATAACCTTAAAAAGCCTTTTAGGCAGGGATTCCAGGTTGGCTTTATCTGTCGATGTAACACTTGTGACAGGGACTTTGGCAATCTTAGCAACAATTCTTTCGATATCTTTGGGGCTTACGGTTTTTCGTTTCCCTTTTCCCTTCAGCCGCAGATAGGCACCTGTTTCATCAATCACATCAATGGCTTTATCCGGCAGGAGTCGGTCATTGATATATTTATCAGAAAGATAGGCTGCAGCCTCTATCGTTTCAGCCGAGTATGTCAGCCCGTGATGCTCTTCATAGTAGGGCTTAAGTCCATTCAGAATTTGAGTGGTTTCTTCAACGGAAGGCTCTGAGATTTCAATTTTCTCAAATCTTCTTGAGAAAGCGCGGTCTTTTTCAAAATGGTTTTTATATTCTTCATAGGTCGTAGTGCCGACACATTTAATATCCCCGGAAGAAAGCGCGGGTTTTAAAATATTAGACGCATCCATAGAACCGCTGGTGGTTGCCCCCGCGCCGACGACTGTATGGATTTCATCGATAATCAGCAATGCATTTTCTTTGGCTTCAAGGGCATTGATAACATCTTTGAGGCGTTGTTCAAAGTCTCCTCGATATTTTGTCCCAGCCAGGAGAGCTCCCATATCAAGGGAGAATAGCTCACAATTTTCTAAAAGATCCGGTACTAATTTATCATTTATCTGTATGGCAAGCCCTTCGGCGATAGCTGTTTTTCCCACTCCGGGATCTCCCACCAGAATCGGGTTGTTTTTTCTTCTACGGCAAAGAATCTGCATGAGCCTGTCCATCTCATCAACTCTTCCGATGAGTGGATCAATTTTTTTGTCCGCTGCCTTTTTCAGCAGGTTTGTTGTAAAATTTTCTAAAGGATCTTTCTTCTCTACTTGTTTCGTTTTCCTATCCGCAGGTTTAAATATTTTTCGGGACGGATCCACCGGTGGACGGGCGGTTTTTATCGGTTCAGCGGTATGTGAAATATATTTTAATACGTCAAGACGGGTAATTCCTTCTGATTCAAGGTAAAAAGCCGCATGGGAATCTTTTTCCTGGAAAATGGATGCAAGAATATCTCCTAAATTGACTTCATCCTTCTCAGCAGATCTGGCATGGTTGATGGCTCGCTGTATCATCCGCTGGAATCCGATAGTCTGTTGCAACACATATTCTTCTTTTGTACCAATCCTGGTTAATTTTTCATCAAAGAATCTTTCAAGCTCTTCTTTTATCTGTTCCGGGTTGCCCCCACATTTTTAAATGGTCTGAGCACCTGTTTCATGGTTAAGGATTGCATAAAGAACGTGTTCAACACATACATACTCATGCCTTCTTTTTTTTGCCTCTCGTACGGCAAAACCGAGGGTTGTACTAAGTTCTTTGCTAATCATAATTTACTCCTTCTCCATTGTGCTTTTTAAAGGAAAATTTTTATTGCTTGCCAAGTTGTGTACTGTTTCAATTTTTGTCTCTGCGATCTGCCTTGGGTAGATACCGCATGTTTCTTTTCCCTTATTATGTATATTAAGCATCATTTGCGTCGCTTTTTCAAGTGATTTTCCAAAAACGGTTACAAGAATTTGTACAACAAACTCCATGGTAGTATAATCGTCATTATGCAGGAGGACTTTATACATGGGAGGCCAATCGTTTTTTGATCCGGATGAAATCTCATTTTTTGTTTTGGAATCAGTGGATGCCATTATCTGTATTCCCTAAGTCATGCAGCATTTTTTATATTTTTTACCGCTTCCGCAGGGGCAGGGATCATTTCGTTTTATTTTTTTATGAGATCGTTTCACGGGTTGCTTTATGCTGGATCCATCTGAATGGGAAAAAGTAAGACTGTCTTGTTCTTCTCTTTTCATCTCATCCACCTGGGAAGAGGTTGATACCTGGATCTTGAATAGAATACCCACTATTTCTTCTTTTATTCGTTCCATCAAATCATGGAACATGTCAAAGCCTTCTTGTTTATAAATCCGTAAAGGATCCTGCTGTGCATATCCGCGCAGCCCGATCCCCTCTTTTAAATGGTCCATGGATAACAGATGTTCTTTCCACCGGGTATCAACGGTTTGAAGAATGATATGTCTTTCGATTTCCCTTGTGATGTCCGTTCCGATAGAGGCTTCTTTTTGTTGATAAATTTCTTTTAAATTTTTAAAAAGAGTTTCTGACAGCTGTTCTGGGCTGTGATTTTCATTTGCAGCAGTTTCAAGATCAGGACTAAAGTTAAAGAGTTGTTTGATTCTTTTTTCAAGGCCCTGTAAATTCCATTGTTTGACAGGGGTTTTTTCCATGGCAAATTCATCAATAATATCATAGGCTTTGTCTTCAATCATCTCTATGATAACCGGCTTTAAGTTTTTTTCAAGCAATGCTTTACGTCTTTGTTGATAGATGACTTCTCTTTGCTGATTCATTACATCATCATATTCAAGCAAATGCTTTCTGATTTCAAAGTTATGGCCTTCAACTTTTGACTGGGCATTTTCTATGGCCTTGCTGATAAACGGATGTTCAATATGTTCGCCTTCTTCAATCCCCAGTTTGTTCATTACTGCATGGATTCGATCCCCGCCAAAGATTCTTAAGAGGTCATCCTCCAAAGAGAGATAGAATCTTGAAGATCCCTCGTCCCCCTGTCTGCCGGAACGGCCTCGAAGCTGGTTATCGATTCGCCTGGATTCATGACGGGATGTACCCAGAATATGAAGCCCGCCAAGCTCTTTTACCCCTTCTCCAAGAACGATATCCGTACCGCGTCCGGCCATGTTGGTGGAAATGGTAACGGCACCTTTTTGTCCGGCATTGGCGACAATTTCAGCTTCTGCTTTATGGTGCTTTGCATTTAAAACTGTATGGCGGATGCCCCTTTTCTTAAGTTTTTTGCTCATATCCTCGGAAACATCAATGGAAATTGTTCCCACAAGAACAGGTTGGCCTTTTTTATGTAGCCGTATTATTTCTTTTATGGCGGCGTCATATTTTTCTTTTTTTGTTTTGTAGATCAGATCCGGGAAATCTTTACGGATCATTTTCATATGGGTCGGGATCACCAGGACATCAAGATCATATATATTTTTAAATTCAGGTGCTTCAGTTTCGGCCGTACCGGTCATACCGGATAATTTGTTATACATCCTGAAATAGTTCTGGAATGTAATGGATGCGAGGGTCTGGTTTTCATTTTCGATTTTAACATTTTCTTTTGCTTCAAGGGCCTGGTGAAGGCCTTCACTATACCGGCGACCGGTCATTAATCGTCCGGTGAATTCATCAACAATGATGACCTGATTATTTTTAACAATATAATCTGTATCCCGTTTAAAAAGCGTATGAGCTTTCAGGGCCTGATTTACATGATGGAGGATTTCGATATTTGCCGGATCATAGAGGTTATCAACTTTAAGCAGGTTTTCACCTTTGGCAATTCCGTCTTCTGTTAAAGAAACGCTTTTTGATTCTTCATCAAGGGTATAGTCCGTCTCTTTTTTAAAGGCCGGGATAATGGTATTGACCTGGGTATAAAAATGTGTGGATTTTTCAGCCGGTCCTGAAATGATTAACGGTGTTCTGGCCTCATCAATAAGAATACTGTCAACCTCATCCACAATGGCAAAATTTAAATCTTTCTGGGCAAGGGATTCTGTGTCAAATTTCATATTGTCCCTTAGATAATCAAACCCGAATTCATTATTCGTACCATAGGTGATATCGGAACTATAGGCTTTTTTTCTTTCCTGGTCATCAATATCATGGATAATGGCACCAACGCTTAATCCTAAGAAATTATAAACCTGGGCCATCCATTCCGCATCACGTTTGGCCAGGTAATCATTAACCGTAATAATATGAACCCCTTTTCCTGACAGGGCATTAAGATAGGCGGGAAGGGTGGACATTAATGTTTTTCCTTCACCGGTTTTCATTTCAGCAATCCATCCCCGGTGGAGAGCGATGCCGCCAATGAGCTGAACATCAAAATGGCGTAGACCAAGCGTTCGGACAGAAGCTTCTCTTACCAGAGCAAAGGCTGATGGTAAAATATCATCCAGAGTCTCACCGTTTTTAATTCTTCCTTTTAATTCAATTGTTTTTTGAGGTATCTGTTCATCCGACAACGCCTGCATTTGAGGTTCAAGAAGATTGATTTCATCAACAATCGGCTGGAGTGTTTTTAAAATTCTGTCATTATTAGATCCAAAGAGTTTTGTAAAAAATTTGAAGACCATGTATAGTTCACCTAATTTTTAAATCTATAAAAAAATAAAATTGTTTCCGATAAGACATATAAGCATTAATTCGGAAAATTAAAACAAAAAATTCAAATTATTTTTTTTTATTTGGAAAAAAATGAAAAGGTGGAGAGAGACGGGCATACATAAAAATCATAAAGATTAATTTAGAATGTATTTTAAAGGATTCACAGGCGTGCCGTTAATCCTGACTTCATAATGAACATGAGGGCCTGTACTTTTCCCTGTGTTGCCGACTAAGCCAATAACATCACCCCGTTTAACTTTTTGACCCGGTTTGACCAGCAGCTTTTTCATATGCCCGTATTTGGTAACCCGTCCATGACCGTGATCAATCATTACCATGTTGCCAATGTACATTTTCCTGGCAGCATAAGAGACCCTGCCATTGGCCGTTGCAACAATCTTTGTTCCACTTTTATTTGAGATATCCAGACCTGAATGAAATTCTTTTTTTCCGGTAAAAGGGGATTTCCGATATCCGAATCTTGAAGAAATCCATCCGTCAATCGGTTTTATGGAAGGAGTGGAAGCCAGAAAGTTCCTTTTTTCTTCAAGCAGTTTAATCAGATGTTCAAAATCCAGCGTTTGTTTCTGGGCGGCAAGATTTGTCTGGCTCACCTGTTGATGCATTTCACGTATCAGGTTGTTATGTTTTTGTTCTAATGGAATATCCGGGTCAAGTTCCTCACTGGGGATGCCGCCGATTCCGATCAAACCGCTTGAATCACTGGTTTGTTTGATGTCTGCAATCAGTCTTACTTTATCTTCAAATTTTGAAAGCGTATCAACCTGGTTTTTTAAAATTTCAAGTTCGCCGGCAAAACTTTGAATCTGGCTTCTCTGATTTTTGATTTCATCATTTTGTTTAATGAGGGTTTGATTTAAAACAGTATTATTAAATGATATTCTTTTAAGCCGAAAATAATCGTATCCAATGAAGGATGCTCCGCCAATCGCAGTAATAACAGTGAGAAGTATAAACCCTAATGTCGTTTTGCGGATAGAAAATCCCTTGATATCAGAAGCGGCACCGGAATGAAACCATATTTCAATTCTTTTTTTCATTACACCCTTTTTTAGTTAGATATCTTTTTTATGTCAAGTATAATATTAATTACATAGACTCGTTCAGGCAATCCGTTCGCTGCAAGGCAAGCAAACCTGCACTGGAAACTGTGGATTTTTATCAAAGCTGATCAAAATTGAGATATAAAACCGGATTATTCCTCGGTTGTAAAAAACATGCAAGCATAAAACACAAGTTATATATATTGGTACCTTTAAAAATAATTGATGGCGTGATTTTGTGAGAGTATTTCAAACAATCTCACACAAATTCATGGCTCAATTATTTTTGCATAACAGTTTCATTTTCCCAGTATATTTTTAAATGAGCACAGAATAATTTTTTATTATAAAAGGAGAAGCTCCCCCTCAATACGAACCATCCGAATTAAATCGGTGATATGTTATAAGATCAATCTGCAAAAAGCAGTTGAAAAAATGAGGAGGAACTCCACCATGAAAAAGAAAAACATTTTTCAAAATCAAAGTCAAGAAATCCTTTCCATATTCGAGATGGC
>JAFCZY010000123.1 GCA_019314105.1 Deltaproteobacteria bacterium | reverse complement strand
GCATAAATAGTGCCCGCCCGAAACCGCCAATTTTCCCAACACCGATGCTATTTTAGAACAAACATATTCCTGTTTATTCCGGTAATATGTCCTTCAGGTATGTTTGAACAAAATTAACCAATTTATTTATATCATTTTCAGAAATCTGTTTAACGGTATCAATTTTTTTTTCTAGTCCCAGATCGTTTCCCCCAATCGCTTTTTCAATAAAAAAAGTCTCAACTTCACCATCAGGAAGAATATGACCGCACCCGCCCACAGTGCCTAAAAATTCATGCTTATAAAAAATTGGGACGGCAAATTTAGCAAAGCCTGCATCACATTCGTCAACAACAGGTTGCTTTGTTTTTGCTGTTTCTTTAGCAAAATATTGATTTGCTACTGCACATATAGCAGCAATCCCCTCAGGATAAGACTTGATTGTCGGACAAATTTCATTTGCCCATGATACATAGGAAGTGATACGATTCCCTTGATTGTCATACACACACGCATTCATTTCGGAGCGATCATATAATTCTTTTTCAAAGGCTTCCCATTTTTCTATGGGAATTATATCTGTAAGGTGCATTTAATTTTTCCTTATTTCATATTTAATACTATTATCAAATTAATAACTGTACATCTCAGTTACATGGGAATTTCCTTTGAACTGTTCAACCAGTTCAAAGAGGTCATTGCTGACATCCTTAAGGGTTTTTGGCAAACAGCGATGAATAATTGCATTTCAATTCTCCAACAATATTATCCTTCTGCCTTTTTTTCGAGTTCATCCAGTTTATCAGGATCAGAAACGGCAATGTCAACTAGACACTGTGGGATAGCGCTTTGTTCACACATCGTCCTGATTTCTTTCTCTACTTCGCTGAATTCCATGATTTCACGAATTGAATCGATGTGGTCAATCATATCATCCGGGGTAATATCTTCCAAAGCAGGGCCTGCAGCTTCCGCCTTTTTCTTCGCGGCTGCTTCCTCTGCTAATCTTTGTTGCTCCTTGAGTTCCTCTTCCATGGTTTTTTTGGCATTGTTAATAGCATCCTGGTCAACTTCCGCCATCTCTATGATCAACTCCTCTGCCACATTATTGGTAATTAAGAACTTCACCTTTTCTTCTTGTGATTTGCCGTCAACCTTTTCCAGCAGGTTTGTCACTCTATCTCTCTCTGCCTTTTCCTTTGCAATCTCAGCCTCCACCTCGGCCATTTTTTCTTCTGTAATGCCTAATTTGTTTACGATCACCTCGCGTCCCACCTGTTCTCCAATGAGGTATCGGATACTTTCATTTTCAGACAGTTCTTTTGTTTTTTTTACAAGCAAATTGAGTCTTGTCTCTTCGACAATCCGTATTATGTCTGGTCTATGTTCGACATTCCTGAATTCTTTCCACGTTTCACCAAGATTGTCGATAAGGTTAGTGGTCGTTGAATAAGGATCGAGTACGTCCTCCAATGAAAGCGCTGAGATCGCATCGTTAAAATCCTTCATCAGCGGCCTCCCAACTTCCAGCATGTCATCCATCGCCCATCGCAACTGCATAATCCTGCCTCCGCTTGTGGAAACATTAAAACCCGCATTGTCAAGGTCACCGATAATTTTTTGAATCGCTGCTTCCTTGGCTTGTCCTGAGAGTTCTCCTGCGTTAAGCTCAAGTAGATATTCCTCAATTCCTAACCAGAGTGACTTTTTTTGCGTTTCGTCGGTCGTCGTCATTTTTTAATCTCCTTTTATTGATATGTCTTGTCCAAAACTTCCGGTAACTTATAAAATTAACGCTTCCGATGCCAGGAATGCCACCGTATCAACCTTTATTCCCAGTTTATAATGGTCAGAAAGCTCCCCAAGCTGCCTGTGGCAGGACAAACATGGTGCAGCAAGATGGGACAGACCTGTTGCTTTCATCTGGTTTGCCTTTGGTTTTCCGGTAATCATTCTTTTCACGGTAGTGGTGCTGTCCTGCAACATACCACCACCGCCACCACAGCAGATGCCGTCTTCCCTGTTGGGGGTGAGTTCCACAAGGCCTTCACAGATCATGGAAAGCAATTGTCTCGGCGCATCATATCCGCCCGATTTCCTGCCAATATTGCAGGGGTCATGGTAGGCAATTTTATAAGGATGCACGCCTGGATCAAATTTTAACACGCCTTTCTGGGCATATCGAAGGACAAGTTCCGGCATACTGACCACTTCAAATCCGGGTTTTCTTCCAATGATATCTTCCAAAAGGTATTTTAGTGTATGATATCCATGCCCGCACTCTGAAAGCACAAGGGTTTCAACGCCGAGTTCTTCAGCCGGCTCAACCACCATCATGGCCATTTTTTTTGTAAGATCATCCTTGCCCGCAAAATAGGCCCAGTTGGTCACATCAGTATGATGGCAAGACAGGGTCCAGGTTTCTTTTATGGCATAAAAGAGCTTTGCCATGGCAGTTAAATGCAGCAGGCTGGTGGCAAGCTCTCTTGGGTTGGGGAGATAAAGAAGTTTTGTTCCTTTAATATCATGGGGAATTTCAGCTTTTGGATCATCCACTTCATCAACAAATTCTTCACTGAGCCATTCAATGGTTTCCACAAACTCATCTTTGGTCAGGGCGTTGACATCTCCCAGTTCGATACGGTTTTTAATTCCCTTCTTGATGTCTCTGGAGATTTTGTCATCGGCAATGGCAAGGCTTCTGGCTTTCCTGACAACCTTGTCCATGGAAATCCCCATGGGACATCCCTGTGTACACCGGTTGCATAAAAGACAATCCCAGAGCATATTGCTGTTCACAAGCTGTTCATCAAGCCCCAGGGCGGCCATGCGGATAATCTGGCGGGGTAGGGGCCCGCCTTCACCGTCAAACCAGGTACATCTGGAGTTGCAGGCGCCGCAGGTCAGACATTCAGAAATATTGTCCCCCAGCTCAAACTGGTTCAACATTTTGTATAGATCAGATTCTTTGTTTATTATGGCAGTGTCCATCTTTATTTTCCTTTATTCTCATACGGCGGTAGGGTTATCCTTTGGAAATGATATGTTCAAATTTTTTACTTTCATTGGCAGCTATGGGTTCCCACACTACTTTGGAGGCATCCATTTCTGGAATGTTTAACACTTGTTTCATGCTTGCCTCAGCAATATGGCTGCCTTCCATGGATCTGCAGTTTTCTTCGTGACAACCGCTGATCATTACTTTTGATGCGCCATTTAACAGTGCTTTGAGAATTATATCACTGCTGATTCTGCAGGCACAGGGAATGGGGATCAGGGTGATGTGATCCGGCAGTGTAAGGCTGCCTGCTGCAAGGGCAGCCGAGCGTTCACAGGCCAGAATGACCATTTTGTCTTTTTCAATTTTCTGGGCAATCTGATCATTGGTAAACGTTTTTGATTCAATGGCATAGGCTGGGCAGTTAGACACACAAAGATGGCATGAAAAGCAGGCATCCGGTACAATTTGGGGTCTGTTTTTTTCATTCATTACAATGGCCGAGTGCGGGCAGACCCGGATACAGGTCAGACACTGGGCACATTTTTTCTGATTGATTTCAACCCCGGTATCCACCCCGATCTTAGTCTGGGGCAATTCAAAAGACTCGGTTGAAAGGGCAGATAGAATATCATTAATTTCATTGTTCAGGTCATCTTTGTCAGTCTCATCATGACAGGTCCCGGCAAAAAAGATGCCTTTTCGAGGGGATTGGGTCAGCCGGTGACGAATGTTGGCAGATTGTAGAAAGCCTTCCTTGTCAAGGGGCTGACGCAAGAGTGCGGCGGCATCTTTAAATCCTTTTGCCGGCGTCAGGCTTGGTGGCAGGATAAGGCCGTCACAATTGAGATTCAACTCAATGGATGGCAGTGTCGCCTCTTTGAGTTTGATCAGAAAGCCAGTACCGGAATCCTCAAATTGCAGATCTTCACGGGTCTCAAATCTGAAAAAATTGACTCCCTGCCGCCTTGCCGTATCATAGAGACGCTGGCCTAATGCACCGTGAACCAGCATTTTATTCATGATAATTGAAATATTTTTCCCCAATGCCTTTGCTTTGATAGCGGTTTCCAAGGCAAGCCGTGCAAAAGATTTAATTTCAGGTCCAAAATAATCCAGCAGAATGATATTATCCTTTGGACAGGTGTCAGGTGCTTCTTCAAGCATTTGAGAGAATGCATCAAGGCTCAGGGAATCATTTTTGAGGCTGCCCAGCCGGTTCAATGATGGCTCTGGCTCGAATGCAGCAACAATGGCCGCACAAGTGAGATTTTTCTTTTCATTTTCTGATTCATAATAGAGTGAAAAGTTACCGGCAGTACCGCTGATGGAAATGATTTTTCGGTCATTTGTCTGACCTGTTCCCGATCCGAACAGATAAGTGGCATATCCTTTTGAAGAAAAGGCGTTGATTATTTTATCGGCCTGAGCACCTTGTCCTAATACGGCTATGGGTAATTGGTCTTTCGGGGTCAGTCCAAGATCTTCAATAACTTTTGCAGCTGCAACCCTGCCTTCCTGTATGGAAGAAAGGATATCTTTGGGACCATTGGCACAACCTGCAATAACCACATCCTTTGCAAGAGCTGCCTGATCTGTATTGAAAAACCCCCATGAATTGGGTTTTAGATCAAGTATGCCGGCCGGCATACCATTTGGTGCCTCAAGGCTTTGAGCAGGCTGCATACCGACAGAGAGAACGATAAGATCAAAGGCTTTGGAAACTCTGGATTGGGTTTCTTTGTCTTCTGCCACAATGGTCAGCATATTCGTTTCTGTATTTTCAAGAATTTCCGCAGGGACACCTTGAATCAGGTCAATATTTTGGGAAAGTGTGTTAAACAGAGGCCGTATCTCTTTTCCAATAATTTGGAGATCCATGTAAAAGAGTGTAATGTCGGATTCAGGGTAAAGATGGATAAGCTTGTTGGCATGGCGCATGGATATCTTGCAGCATACCTGGGAACAATAATCTCTGCCTTGTTCACGGTTTCGGGAGCCCACACACTGGATAAAGGCAATTTTTGGATTCGATTTTCCCTTAAAATATTCAGAAAGTGTTTCGTTTCGCAGTATGGTATTCAAATCAGCCGAGGTGATTACGTTTTTATATGCATCATAGTGAAGCGAATTTATTTGGCTCGGGTTAAAGGGGGAAAATCCTGTGGCCAAGATGATTTTTTCTACACAGAAGGTTTCGTTGTTTTCAAACCCTACCGTATACCCGTGTGTTTCTTTATGAATGGTTTGAATAAGGGTGTTGAGATGCAATATAATATTTTTTTGTTTTTGAACCTGAGCCGCCATTTCAATACTGAGACAGGCACCACAGTTTTGACAGGTATCAGTTGCCATACATGCCCACATGGCAGCATGCCCGCCAAGGGTGGGTTTTTTTTCCACCAGATGTACAATAACATCCTGATCAGAAAAGAGTTGCGCCGCAGCGATTCCGGCAACGCCGCCTCCTATAATCAGGATATTCGGGGTCGTTTTTTCCATACATTCCTCCAATATTCATCATACTGGTTTTATAAAAATTAAATGATAAACAGATTAAACCACAGAAGAGTCTTATCATATTACAGGTTTAAAAAGAAATAAATTAAATCGATTGTTCAGATCAGGGAAATCAGACCACCTATTGAGATTCAGGGGTGCCTTATTCTCCATAGTGCCTGAATAATTTTTGAAAGTTCACAAATATCTTCCATTGGACGGCAAAAACTCACTCGTTCCTCGTTCAAACAATTTGCCGTCTTAACCATTTCAGATATTTGGAACTTTACCAAAAATCACAGACAAACCGGTCAAACAAGACACCCTTGAATCTCCTTGATACCCTAACCCCCAACCATGATGAGTTATGGAAAATAAAGGCTCACACTCCAGAGGATCAAAATCATATTAAAAGTATCTCTAGACCTGAGAGAAAATATTTCCTTGATAACAAAATCATGGGTGGTTTCCCGGATGATATTTATTCAGAACTTATTAAGAATCAAGACAAAATCAATGAAATAGCAGAATACCTTCTCAATGTACATTTTCCAGAATCTTATCACACAGATATTTTATCAGCGATTGGTCTTAATATCGATAAAAAGGAAATCAGAAGAAGAGATCCAAAATTCAGAGAAGATGCTTTAGTCGCTTATGAATATAAATGTGCAATATGCGGGTTTTCATCTTTGTTGAATAGGAAGTATGTCGGGTTGG
>JAFCZY010000122.1 GCA_019314105.1 Deltaproteobacteria bacterium | reverse complement strand
GAATTTCAAGACACCCACCGGCTTTTGGAAGATATTTGGATAAGGTTACAAACAGCTTCAATTCTATTTTTATCATAATTTTAAGTTTACACTTTTTGCTTCTGCTGTTATTAAGATGTAACATTTTATGACATAAGTGAATTATTTTGTACATGAATTAAATAAAAAATAGAAGAATCATGGAACCGGAAAAAAAAGAGACCATTACCATACAAAAACTGGCCCAGAACCTGGCAACCTTTGCCATTGACAGAACTGATCTGAAAGAACTTTTAGCGGCCATCCCTGAAAATAACAATTTAAATCTGCCGACCATAGAATATGAACTTCAACTTTTGAAAATCATAAGTGTTGGCTGGGCCATTTCTTTTTTCATGCCGACCACAGATAAAAACAAAGGCCCACTATCCCAAATGTTCTGGGAATTTATCAGGGAAACATCTCAAAACATATCCAATCTTACAGAGACGACAACTGGTCAAAGCATTGATTATTTTGACATCTTAAAACAACGACTGAGCACCTACCTGGAGATCATGCAGCACAACCCCGATAAGGCTCAAAATCCGGCCGATCTTATGGGGCCGGCCTTTGCCAGTACCTGTAAGTGTGAGGATGATGCCATGGCTATTTTAACCGGCACCAAACTATTTACCCTGACCATGGGAGCTGTAAAAGAGTATTTAAATATCGTTGAATGCAAAGTATGAAAACCGATGATCAGGAGTTTGCTGCTATAGCCACGCCCGCTGCCATCATCACCCCGCCTGCCGTTCTGTTCAATCGTCTGACAGACCGTGTACTGGAAAAAAATACTCTTGCCCGATTGGCAAGGTACGCATAAAACATCAGAACACTTGATAAAACAATGGCAACTGTGATGGTGGCAATACAGATATCCACACTGCTCAAGGAGGTTAAATCCATAAAAGAAGGAAGAAAACCACAATAAAACAGAATCACTTTGGGATTTGACAGGGTAATAAGAATTCCGCTAAAATAATTGCCATACTTCATGCCTTTTTTCCCGTTAGACTGTTTAGCCAATACAGGGTCAGATCTCCAGATCTTGAACCCGAGAAAAATCAGGTATGCCGCCCCCACAATCTTGATGACCACAAAAAAATTTCCCATGGCCTGTGAAATGGCCGACATCCCCAGAATGGCAAATACCAAAAAAATAATATCGCCGGTAACAATGCCTGCGATCACCCCAAGGGAAGGGGCAAATCCAGATGCAAGGGATCTTGAAATCGTGGCAAACATCCCCGGACCCGGTGTTACGCCAAGAACAAATAATGCTATGGCCAGACTGAAAATAGAAAACAAACTCATCTCAATACCTCATCATTCTTCAATTCAAAAGTTGATTTTACCCTATTATTGTTTATTTTCAAGTTATAATTTTTGAAAATAACCATATTAACTTTATCCAATTGACTTTATGTGGGATTCACCTTATAACCCCGGACAATTATGACATACTATAAAAAACTCGATGCCTTTCTCACACCTGCTGTTGTTCTGAAGGCAATGATTTATACCAATGTTATCATGTTTATTGTCAGTCTGATTTACAGTGGCAAAAATATGATTCTGAGCTTTAATCCCTTTTATGCCTTTACCCCGTCCCTGGATGTATTAAATTTTCTTGGCGCATCAGGCCGGATGCCCATTGTTAAATTTAACGCATGGGGGTCTTTGATTACCGCCAACTGGCTTCACGGCGGGCTGCTTCATATTCTGTTTAATATGATGGCCCTGAAAGCTATTGCCCCACTGATTATGAAAGAATTCGGACTGTTTCGAATGTTTTCCATCTATACGCTGGCAGGTATTGCAGGCTTTTTATTATCTTATTTCGGCAATATTTATCTGACCATTGGCGCTTCATCAGGGCTTTGCGGACTGATCGGGGCAGCGCTCTATTTCGGAAAATCAAGGGGCGGGCAATGGGGGCAACTGGTGTACAAACAGACTTCGGGATGGGTGGTTACGCTTGTTCTGATCGGTTTTCTAATACCCAACATTAATAATTGGGGGCATGCCGGCGGATTGTTTGCCGGGATCTTTTTGGGCTGGATATTGGGATATAATGAAAAAAGAAAAGAAACTGTTTTTGATACATCATTGGCTATTTTCTTTGTTATTATAACGGTATGGCTTTTAGCAAAATCAGTGGTACAGGGCTTTTTTCTTATTTATTCCTGAAGTAAGAATTTTACACAAATTTTACAAAGCTTTCTTGAAATCAAGCCCTTTCTAACTTATATGAACTCTTATGAAAAATCTTAAAACACCCCACCGGCTGAAAAAAGTGGGTAAGATAGCGGTTGTGGGCATGTCTGGCGTATTCCCCAAAGCGCTGGATACCCGGCAATTTCTTGATAATATCATCCATAAAAAAGATTCGATTATCACTGTTCCGGATCATCGATGGATAGGGCCTGTCAAGGATTTTGTCTCGCATCAGACCCTGCCGGACAGGGCAATCTCCAATAAAGCCGGACTCATTGAGCACTTTCAATTTGACCCTGAGGGATTTCTTGTAGACAAGGACCTGTTATCTGAACTCGATCCTTTGCATCAGCTTGTTCTGCATGCCGGAAGGGATGCTTTTTTGCACTGTTCTCATACAAAGGAAGATAAAAAACGAACCGGAGTTATTCTGGCAGCCATTGCCCTTCCCACTGACACCTCTTCTCTGATTTCCCGGCAGATAATCTGCAATAAAAAATATAAAGGGCCTGTGCCAGAGGATTTTTCAAGCGCTGGTGTTGTATCTCTTCCGGCTGCTATTCTTGCAAGGGCCATGGGGTTTGAAGGGGGATGTTTCACCCTTGATGCTGCCTGTGCATCCTCTTTATATTCCATTAAACTTGCCTGCGAACACCTTCATTTAAAGAAGGCGGATATCATGATAGCCGGTGGCGTTTCCCGGCCGGATTCTCTTTATACCCAGATCGGATTTACACAATTACAGGCATTGTCGCCCTCGGGCAGATGTTCTCCCTTTGATAAAACTGCGGACGGGCTTGTCGTAGGGGAAGGCGTTGGCATTGTCGTGTTGAAACGGCTTCAAGATGCCATCGACTCTGGTGATAAAATCCATGCCGTCATCACAGGCGCCGGAGCATCCAATGATATTGAAGGAACCCTTGTGGGCCCGGCAAAAGAAGGCCAGGTTCGGGCCATGATCCAGGCATATCAACAAGCTGCGTGGTCGCCTTCAGACATCCAGTACATGGAATGCCACGGCTCAGGGACTCCGGTGGGAGATCAGGTGGAACTCTCCAGCATACATGCAGTTCTTGATGCCTTTGAGTGTCCGGATAAACACCTTTCCATCGGATCGGTCAAATCAATGACCGGCCATCTTCTCACAGCCGCCGGTGTAACAGGATTTATCAAAACCGTTCTTTCAATGAATGAAGAATTTTTGCCACCATCGCTAAATTTTTCAGCCCCTTCTGCCAAAAGCCTTTTAACCGAAAGTAATGTCACGGTTCAAACCGCTGTTGAAGACTGGACCCCTGACGCCCGCCATTCAACAAGAAAAGCCGGGATCAGTGCATTTGGCTTTGGCGGCATCAATGCCCATCTTCTTATTGAAGAATTTAAAAACAACGCAACAACACATATTATAAAAAATCCAAGCCAAGCGCTTGATGATGAAAAAGAAATCTTAAAAACCGTTCCCTGCGCCATTATCGGTATGGAAACCCTTGTAAAGGACTGCCATTCACTGTCTGATTTTAAACGCCTTGTGTCTGGCGAAACATGCTTAACACCTGAACTTCCAAAATCAAAGGAGGGAAAACCTGGGTTTTATCTGGATCACCTGCCCATCCAACCCGGTGAATTTCATATTCCGCCCAATCAGATGGAGGATATCCTGCCCCAGCATATATTTCTTCTCAAAGCTGTCAAAGGTGCCCTGAAAGATGCAAAGATCAGCCCAAGACCTTTAAAAGGCGACCCGCAAAGGAATCATATCGGTTGTGCCGTTGGAATCGAATTTGATTATGGTGCCACTGATTTTCATCTTCGATGGAAAGTCAATCATCTGGATGAAAAGCAAAAAGATATCATTTCACCGCCGTTGAACTTTAACCGGACTTTGGGTGCGCTTGGCGGGATTGTGGCATCCCGTGTGGCAAGAGAATTCAAACTTGGGGGGCCCTGTTTTACCCTGTCTGCCGGATCAACCTCCGGTATCAAAGCCATTGAAACCGGTGTTCATTCTCTGAGTGCCCATGAAACCGATGTCTTTATCTGCGGCTGTGTTGACCTTGCAGGAGATCCCCGGCAATTTGCCCTCAATGATATCGCCAGACCCCACACAGAAGATATCCTGCCATCCGAAGGGGCTTGCGCTATTGTTTTAAAACGACTGGATCAAGCCATTGAAGACGGCGACAGAATTTATGGCATTGTCACAGGGACGGCAGGGGCAAGCAGTGGCACTCTCCCCGGCGAAACAAATCAGGATTCAACACGATTGGAAACCCTCTATACCCGATCCCTTGAAACAGTATTGAAAACGTCAGACACCTCCTTAAAAAACCTCAATTTTTATGAGGCCTGCTTCTCTGGAATCAAAGAATATGATGCCATTGAGACCAAGGTATTTAACCATTTTTTTTCAAAAGAACCGGACATTCTCCCCTGCCCTGTTATATCGACTTCTTCCACCATTGGAAACACCAGGGGGGCATCTGCTTTATTCTCCGTTATCAAGACAGCGCTTTTTCTTCATCACCAGATGATGCCTTCGAAAGGGGCAGCCCAAAAGGCCTGCGTCGCATCTATCAGTCTGGATGGTGCCTGTTCCCATATAATGCTTGAGGCAATGGGTTCCAAAAATCAGATTCAACAAAACACCCTTACGCTTGATCCGACTCTGATTGCCAAAGGCAGCCTTGCCACATCCACTGCCCATGAAAAGTTTCTTGAATTTTCCAAAGAAAATATGAGGCTTCTTGAAAAACAGTTTGAAACCCTGACACAGCTTGCCGGGGTTTCTGAGACCCCTTTTCTGGACAGAGCGCAATGCCTTGAGTATGCCATTGGAAAAGCAGGAAATGTGCTTGGAAAAGAATTTGAAATAATTGATACCTATCCTGTCAGAGTAAGGCTCCCGAATGAACCGTTGATGCTGGTGGACAGGATTATGGACATTCAGGGAGAAATGCTGTCCTTAACCTCAGGCAAAATTATTACCCAGCATGATGTCAAGGAAAATGCCTGGTATCTGGATGGACCGAAAGCCCCCGTTTCCATCTCCATTGAAGCGGGCCAGGCAGATCTGTTTTTGTGTGCCTGGTTAGGCATCGACCATGCAGTCAAAGGAAGCCGGAAATACAGACTTCTGGATGCCAGGGTCACCTTTCACAGGACATTGCCCGGCCCTGGCGAAACCATTGAGTATCACATTGAAATTGACCGATTTTTAAAACAGGGCGATGTATACCTGTTCTTTTTCCATTATAAAGGCTATATTAACGGCCAGTTGCTGATATCCATGCGAGACGGATGCGCTGGTTTTTTTACGGAAAAAGAGGTTGAGGATTCAGGTGGTATTATTCTTAAAACAGAAGAATTAGAACAAATAAATACGGATTGTAAGTTCTCTCCACTGGTTCCCGTCAAAAAGGAAAATTTTTCAGATGAAAAACTTGAGGCGCTGCGGCAGGGAAATCTTGGAAAAGCCTTTGGGAAAGATTTTGAACATATCCAGCTTGGAAACCATCAAAAACTTCCCGGCGGCAGAATGCACCTTATTGACAGGGTCCTTGAATTTGATCCCATTGGTGGCAGGTTTTGTCTTGGCTCCATTATTGCCGAAGCAGATATCCACCCGGATGACTGGTTTTTAACCTGCCATTTTATTGATGACAGGGTCATGCCGGGTACCCTGATGTATGAATGCTGTGCCCATGCCTTAAGGGTCTTTACCCAGAGAATGGGGTGGGTCAGTGACCGGGATGATGTCTTTTATGATGTTATTCCAGATAATGAGAGTGACTTAAAATGCCGGGGACCTGTGACCCCTGATACAAAAAAAGTCCGGTATGAAATAGAAATCAAAGAAATGGGATATTCCCCGGAACCGTATGTAATCGCTGATGCACACATGTTTTCCGATGAGTTAAGGATTGTCCTGTACAAAAATATGGGAATGAAAATTGTGGGCCTGACAAA
>JAFCZY010000449.1 GCA_019314105.1 Deltaproteobacteria bacterium | reverse complement strand
TTCAAAATTTCCCTCAGTCCCTGAAAGAGCTGAAATTTCTGTGAGAGTGAGAAGCTCAATATTTGAATGCCGGCCGACCTCGACCAGTTTAGGAGAAATAATTCACATTGCACAGTCATTGGTTGGAAATGTCTTGTCAAGCTGAGCCATTTTTCCACCAATGGCAGGGGATCTTTCAACCAGGTAAACATAAAATCCTGAATTGGCAAGATCTAAAGCCGCCTGCATTCCTCTGAATTGGCAAGATCTAAAGCCGCCTGCATTCCTGAAATACCACCTCCTACAACCATTACTGATCCTTGAAGGTTATCTGGTTTTATATTTTGTTTCGTCATTTAATTACTCCGTGAGTTTATAGATATGATTAATTGTTAAAAGCATTTTGAATGGCAATGGCAATATCGTCCTCACTAAACGGTTTTGATATATAGTCATTGGCACCCAGCTTCATGGCCGTGACAGCATTTTTTACGGTGGAATATCCTGTGATAACAATAATATAAAGGCCAGGCTTGGCTTTCTTCACCGTTTCTAAGATTTCCATGCCATCCATGTCTTTAAGTTTCATGTCAAGAAGAAGCAGATCGTAAGAATTGTTTAAAACAAGTTCAAGTCCGGCAACACCTGATAAAGAATGTTCACACAGATATCCCAGTTCTCCTAAAACCATTTCACAGCCTTTGCAGATTATATTTTCATCATCAATAATCAATACTTTTTTTTGCATTATGAATCATCCTCTTTCTTATCAGCACGTGATTTATCAATTATTGGCAAACCAACAGTGATCACTGTTCCGGTACCGAGTTCGCTCAATATATCTACCGTGCCCTGATGATTTTTGATAATACCATAGCTGACGGATAAGCCAAGCCCCGTTCCATCTGCTTTTGTAGTATAAAACGGCTCAAATATTTTTTTTAATTTGTCCTGAGGTATGCCATACCCGTTATCCCGGATTTCTATATAAACATGCTTATCTTTTTTATTTATTCTGGATCGTATGTTTATCATCCCTTTTTCATTAATGGCATGGATTGCATTCAACAGTATATTGATCAGCACTTGTTCGATCTGGTTATCGTCTAATTGAAAACTTATAATAGCTGGATCAAGATTTTTTTTTATGTGAATGCGTTTTATGAGAAATTCATTCTCCATTAACGCAAGCGCTTTTTCGATTATAGTGTTAATATTTGCATCTACTTTTTCAGGTTTCTTTTCTCTTGAAAAATCAAGTAATCCTTGAATAATAACCTTGCATCTTTGTGTTTCCTGCATGATAATTTCAAGCCCATTTCTAAAAGCCCCATCTTTTGATGCCTTTTTAAAAAGATTTGAACTATAAAGCAATATTCCAGTAAGCGGATTATTGATTTCATGAGCAATCCCGGCAGCCATCCTTCCTAAGGATGATAGTCTGTCAATTTTTGTGGCCAACTTATTATACTGCATGACATGAAATTTTATTCTGTCATTATGGTTGATTGCACAGGCACATTGCTCAGCCAAAGCATTCATGAAATCCAGTTCATCGTCTGAAAATTTTTTTGTTCTACCAAGATAAACCCTGACAAACCCAAAGACTGTGTCATCAATTACCAATGGCACATCCAGCATCATTCGAATACCGATATCCCAAGCTTCCTGAGGGTACTTTACTCTATAAGCATGTAAAATATCAGTTATAATTTGTGGGCTTTTTTTTTCGCCTGGCCATGACATAAACCTGTTTCCTGTCAAAGGTTCCAGTGCAATATATTTTTCATCTATTCCAAAGGAGGTGCCAATATGAAAAAAGCCGGTTTTTTTATTTAGAAGACATAGTGCTGCACCTTTTGCTTTAAGGCCTCGTGTCGTACCGGAAACAATGAGTTTTAACAGCTCATTCATATCTGGTTTGGTTTTGGAATGAACAAGCCTGCTCATTTTCCTGAATATCCGGTAAAAAGTTTTAAATTGTTCTGATTCAGTCATTTATATTTTTTATTCTTCAAATTAAAAATACGCAAGCGAAAATAATTACTTTTTG